>NZ_JBFAVI010000153.1:0-16742 GCF_040679695.1 Micromonospora sp. NPDC052213 | reverse complement strand
GAGCGCCCCCTCGTCGCGCGGGTACGCCTCAGCGGCGGGCGTCGGACAGCAGGCGGCGCCGGTCGCGGGAGGACTTGACCAGGCTGGCGACGGTCGCCACGGCGAGGGTGCCGAGGATGACCGTCAGCGAGAGCCAGATCGGGATGTGCGGGGCCCAGGAGACGTGCTGCCCGCCGTTGACGAACGGCAGGGTGTTGCCGGCCAGGGCCTCCAGCACCAGCTTGACGCCGATGAAGCCGAGCACCGCGGCCAGGCCGTAGGTCAGGTAGATCAGCCGGTCCAGCAGGCCGCCGAGCAGGAAGTAGAGCTGCCGCAGCCCCATCAGCGCGAAGACGTTCGCGGTGAAGACCAGGTACGGCTCCTGGGTGATACCGAAGATCGCCGGGATCGAGTCGAGCGCGAAGATCAGGTCGGTGGTGCCGATGGCGATCATGACGATCAGCATCGGGGTGAAGATCCGCTTGCCCTTCGGCGAGTGGGTGGTCAGCTTGGCGCCGTCGTAGTCCTTCGAGATCGGCAGCGCCCTGCGGCTCCACCGGATCAGCACGTTCTCGTTGAACTCGTCCTCGTCCGGCTCGCCCTCTCGGGCCAGGTTGATCGCGGTGTAGATCAGGAACGCCCCGAAGATGTAGAACACCCAGGAGAACTGGGTGATCAGGGCCGCGCCGGCGGCGATGAACCCACCCCGCATGATCAGCGCCAGCACGATGCCGATGAGCAGCACCTTCTGCTGGTACTGCCGGGGCACCCCGAACCGCGCCATGATGATCACGAAGACGAAGAGGTTGTCGACCGAGAGGCTGTACTCGGTCAGCCAGCCGGTGTAGAACTGCCCGGCCGCGCTCGCCCCGGAGGTCAGCCAGACGCCGGCGCCGAAGATCAGGGCCAGGCCCACGTAGAAGCCGACCCACAGGCTCGACTCACGCACACTCGGCTCGTGGGGGCGCCGACCGATGATCAGCAGATCCACGAGGAGGATCGCGGTCAGTACGACGAGGGTCGCCGCCCAGACCAGTCCCGACACGTCCAAGGTTCATTCCTCCGGCAGACACGCAACGACGGGCACACCGTACGCCCTCGGTGGGCGCGGTGTGCCGGTGACGCTGACTCTGGTGACTGTCGGAGGTCTCTTCCGTCACCGTCCTGCGGGCGGTGACCGACGGGGCCGGGTCGCGCACCGGGGACCGACGCTCGACCGTGCTGACGACTCCGTCACGGGGGAATACTCCCCTCCTCGTCCGCCATTCTTGCCCACCACGCCCAGCGACCGCACCCCGGGCTGCCCGTGTCTTCGCCCACCGGCAGCCGCCGACCCTCCCGGTGAGGCTGAGCGCACTCTGCGTAGGGCATCCTAGGAGGCTAGGTGCTCCTGGATGGCGGGGCCGCGCGGCTCCGCCGGCGACTCGGCGACGCCGTGTTCAGCCCCCGGCTCCGCCGGCACCAGCGGGTCGGCCAGCGGCCAGCCGGCCGCGAGCAGTGCGTCGCAGGCGGCCACCGCGCGGGCCAGCCGCTCCGGATGCGGGCCGGTCAGCTCGACCACCGGTGTCCCGCACCCGGCCAACTCCGTCCGGAACCGCCCGGTCATCCACGCCCGCAGGTGCTCCCCGTCGCGCAGCCCGTCGTCGTCGAAGGGCACCCCGACGTGGTCGGTCAGCAGGTACAGCGCGGGCCGCCGGGCCGCCGCGCGCACCTCCGCCGACGCCGACCCGAGGTAGCGCTCCTCCCACACCGCGGTGGCCCGGGCGTCGGTGTCGCAGAACAGCAGCGGGCCGCACGACCGGGCCGCCGCGTCCTCCGCCGCCTGCTGCTCCCGAACCACCTCGGCGAAGTCGTCACGGTCCCAGGACACGTCGAAGATCGTGGCCGCCGGGTCCCGCTCGCGCAGCCGGGCCAGCTTCCGTTCGGTCAGCTCCCGGCCGTACTCGGGAACCCACCGGGTGCCGTAGTGCTCCGCGAGGGCGGCGGCCATCGTCGTGGTGCCGGTGGACTCCGCGCCGACCACCACCACCCGCCGCACGAACCACGCCCGCACCGGCGCGCTGAGCCGGTCCCAGTGGCCCGCCGGGTCCGCGCGCACCGCCGTCCCGGAGACCGGCACGCGCCGCCGCCCCTGGTCCACGCACACGCCGACAGCGTCGAAGCGCCGGGCCAGTTCCTCGCCGTACGTCTCCGAGGAGAAGACGGCGTCCACCCGCCGCCCGCCCAGCGCCTCGCGGAACACCGCGCAGTGCAGGTCCCACACGGCCGGGTCGGCGTAGTCAACCGGGTGGTCGTCGTACCGGCCGACGAAGCGGACCCACGGGGTGGCCGCGTGCACCTCGCGCAGCCAGTCCAGCCGCAGCGCGAGCGGGATCGACTCCCGGCGCGACGGCGCCACCACCACGGTGACGGCCGCGCAGCGGGCGGCGGCGGCCTCGATCAGCGCGTGGTGGCCGGCGTGCGGCGGATAGAACTTCCCCACCACCAGCCCGTGCCGGAACTCCGGCGCCGCCGGCCCGGCCGCGCCGCCGCCCGCCGCCGGGCGCTCGTCGGCCGGCGCCGGGCCCGTCACGCCGCCACCGGGGCCGGACCGGACGGCGCCCGGGTCGCGCCGGCGCCGCACCGCAGGTCCGCCCGCCACTCGCGCAGCCCGAGCACGCAGAGGCCGAGGAAGATCAGGTAGAGCGCCGCCGTGAGGTACAGGCCCTTGTAGGCGTACAGCGGGATGTAGATCAGGTCGGCCGCGATCCACAGCCACCAGCTCTCCACCCGCTTGCGGGTCTGCCCGTACGTGGCCAGCAGCGACAGGGCGGTGGTCAGCGCGTCCGGCAGCGGCACCGTCGAGTCGGTGGCCCGGTCCAGCAGCGCCCACAGCGCGCCGGTCAGCGCCACCCCGGCCAGCCCCAGCGCCCACCACTCCCGGCGGCTCGTCCCGCGGACCGTCAGCCGGCTGCGCCGCTCGCCGCCGTAGAGCCACGCCCACCACCCGTACAGGCCCAGGACGACGTAGACGACCTGAAGGCCCGCGTCGGCGTACAGGCCGGCGGTCCAGAACAGCAGCATCAGCAGCAGCACGTTGGCGATGCCGACCGGCCAGTTGGCGATCCGCTGCCGGGCCACCAGCCAGACGTTGAGCACCCCGGTGGCGAAGCCCAGCAGCTCCGCGCGGGTGGTGCCGGTGCCCGCCACGGTGAACGCCGTGCCGGTGAGCCAGTCGATCATGCCTCTCCCCTTTCCGCGCGCCCACCCTAGATCCGCCCGACCACCGGGAACAGGCCCCCGCGACGGCGGGCCGCCGCAGCGACGTGAAAGGCTGCGGCCATGGTGCTTGAGGTCGCGCTCATCGACGTACTGCCCGGACACGAGGACGAGTTCGCCGCCGCGTACGCCAAGGGGCACCCGGTGCTCGCCGGGACGCCGGGCTGCCGGTCGGTGCGGATGACCCGGGGCGTGGAGTCCCCGTCCCGGTTCGTGCTGCTGGTCGAGTGGGACTCGGTCGAGGCGCACAACGACAACTTCCGGGGCACCGAGCGCTTCACGCAGTGGCGGGCGCTGATCGGCCCGTACTTCGCCAACCCGCCGCTGGTCGAGCACTTCGTGGACGTGCCGGCCTGAGGCTGTCGTACCCCTGCCCTACCCTGCGCGATGCACGCGCCGGCTGCCGGTCCCGACGGGCTCGGGGGCGCCGGGCCCGGTGGCCGCGCGGCGACATCCGGCGGGCAGCGCCCCGGCCGCGCTGCTCGCCCGCGGCCGGGTCAGTCGGTGGGCGTCGCCGCCCCGGTGCGCCCGGCGGGGGTCACCCGGCGGCACGGCGGCTCAGCGCCGCGCTCGTCTCCTCCGGGCTGAGCGCCGCGTCCAGCAGCCAACCGGTGAGCTGGTCGTAGCGGTCGACGTCGGCCGTCGTCGCCAGGCGCACGTCGGTGGTCAACGCCTCCAGCATCACCGTGCGGGGGTCGGCCGGGTCGGGGAACGAGTAGCAGGAGTACGGCGTGAGCGGCTGCGCCCCGCCCCGCGCGGCGACGCCCCGGGGCAGCAGCCGGATCGTCACGTGCGGCAGGCCGGCCAGGTCGACCAGGAACCGTAGCTGCTCCTGCCGCACCTGCGGCGGGATGTCGTCGGCTTCACAGGCGGCCTCGGCGATCACCGCCGTGTAGCGGGGCGGATCGGTGCGCCGCAGCACCTCGTGCCGCATCGCGCGGGCGCGCACGTCGGCCTCCACGTCGACGGTCGGGTCGAGCAGCCGGCCGGCGGCGATCCGCAGCCGGGCGTACGCCGGGGTCTGGAGCAGTCCCGGCACGACGGCGGGCTGCCAGTCCACGATGGTCGCCGCCCCCGCCTCCAGCTCGGCGTAGGTGCGCTGCCGCTCCCCCATCTCCCCCAGCGCCTTCCACCAGCCCCGGCTGGTGGCGGCGTCGCGGGCGATGACGATGAGCGCCTCCCGCTGCGGCGGCGGCACCTCGTAGACGTCGAGCAGATCGAGGACGTCGGCGAGATCCGGCCGGCTCTGCCCCAGCTCGATGCGGGACAGCTTGGAGGTGGACGCCCAGCCGAGCCGGTCGCAGACCTGCTCCAGTGTCAGCCCTTCCCGCCTGCGCAACTGGCGCAGCTCGGCGCCCAGGCGTGCGCGTCGAATGACCGGACTCGTTGGCAACGGCATCCCCGCCTCCCCACCGAGGGAGAGTACGCAGGACGATCACCCAGCGCAATAGTTTGCTCGCGTACCGCAATCGAGGCTAGTCGCCCCGTTGCCGGCCGGGCCCCGCCGGCCGTCCGTCACGGCCGGTAGGCGCCGAACGCGCAGACGTCGCCGGCCAGGTCACGGGCGGTGCGGTACCCGGGCGCGACCGGGCCCGGCGCCCGGGACCGCCTACGCCCGGTGGAAGCGCGCGGTGGTCTTCGGCGACGGGCCGGCGGAACCGCACGGCGAGGAGCCGACGGAGCCGCCAGCCCGTCGCCGGGCGGTCACTTCACGCCGGCGGCGTCCATGCCGCGCAGTTCCTTCTTCAGGTCGGCGACCTCGTCGCGGATCCGGGCGGCCAGCTCGAACTGCAACTCCCGGGCCGCGGCCAGCATCTGGTCGTTGAGCTCCTGGATGAGCTGGGCCAGCTCGGCCCGGGCCATCCCCTCCCGCGCGGGCCCGGCGCCGCCGGCCCGGCCGCGACTGCGGGTCTCCTTCACCGGCGCCTTGCCCCGGGACAGCTGCCGCACCGCCCCGCCGACGCGACTGTTCTCCGTGTCCTCCGCCTCGCGGTAGATGTCGTCGAGGATGTCGTGGATCTTCTTGCGCAGCGGCTCCGGGCTGATGCCGTGCGCCTCGTTGTGCGCGATCTGCTTGGCCCGCCGCCGGTTGGTCTCCTCGATCGCGTCCGCCATCGACGGAGTGATCTTGTCCGCGTACATGTGGACCTGGCCGGAGACGTTGCGGGCCGCCCGGCCGATGGTCTGGATCAGCGACCGGCCACTGCGCAGGAAGCCCTCCTTGTCGGCGTCGAGGATGGCGACCAGCGACACCTCGGGCAGGTCGAGGCCCTCCCGGAGCAGGTTGATGCCGACCAGCACGTCGTAGTCGCCCTTACGCAGCTCGCGCAGCAGCTCCACCCGGCGCAGGGTGTCGACCTCGGAGTGCAGGTAACGCACCCGGATGCCGTTCTCCAGGAGATAGTCGGACAGGTCCTCGGCCATCTTCTTCGTCAGCGTGGTGACCAGCACCCGCTCGTCGCGCTCGGTGCGCAGCTTGATCTCGTGCATCAGGTCGTCGATCTGGCCCTTGGTGGGCTTCACGACGACCTCGGGGTCGATCAGGCCGGTCGGCCGGATCACCTGCTCGACGAACTCGCCCTGGGCCTGCTCCAGCTCCCAGGGGCCGGGCGTGGCGGACAGGAAGACCATCTGGCCCACCCGCTCCAGGAACTCGTCGAACCGCAGCGGCCGGTTGTCGGCCGCGCTGGGCAGCCGGAAGCCGTGGTCGATCAGCATCCGCTTGCGCGACGCGTCGCCCTCGTACATGCCGCCGATCTGCGGGATGGTCACGTGCGACTCGTCGACGACCGTCAGGAAGTCGTCGGGGAAGTAGTCGAGCAGGCAGTGCGGCGGGCTGCCCGGCAGCCGGCCGTCGATGTGCATCGAGTAGTTCTCGATGCCGGAGCAGAAACCGACCTGCCGCATCATCTCGATGTCGTAGGTCGTGCGCATCCGCAGCCGCTGGGCCTCCAGCAGCTTGCCCTGCCGCTCCAGCTCGGCCAACCGCTCGCCCATCTCGGCCTCGATGTCGCGGATCGCCCGCTCCATCCGCTCCGGGCCGGCCGCGTAGTGGGTGGCCGGGAAGATCAGCAGGTGGTCGACCTCGCGGACCACGTCGCCGGTGAGCGGGTTGAGGTAGTAGAGCTTCTCCACCTCGTCACCGAAGAGCTCGATCCGGACGGCCAGCTCCTCGTAGGCCGGGATGATCTCCAGCGTGTCGCCCCGGACCCGGAAGGTGCCGCGGTTGAAGGCCATGTCGTTGCGCGAGTACTGGATGTCGACCAGGCGGCGCAGCAGTTGGTCGCGGTCGAGCTCCTGCCCGACGGCGACGCGCACGGCCCGGTCGAGGTATTCCTCCGGGGTGCCCAGGCCGTAGATCGCCGAGACGGTGGCCACCACCACCACGTCGCGCCGGGTGAGCAGCGACATCGTCGCCGAGTGCCGCAGCCGCTCGACCTCCTCGTTGATCGAGGAGTCCTTCTCGATGTAGGTGTCGGTCTGCGGGATGTAGGCCTCGGGCTGGTAGTAGTCGTAGTAGGAGACGAAATACTCCACCGCGTTGTGCGGCAGCAGCTCGCTGAACTCCTTGGCCAGCTGCGCGCAGAGCGTCTTGTTGGGCGCGAGCACCAGCGTCGGCCGCTGCAACCGCTCGACGAGCCACGCCGTGGTGGCGCTCTTGCCGGTGCCGGTCGCGCCGAGCAGCACCGTGTTGCGGTCGCCGCGTCGGACCCGACGCTCCAGGTCGTCGATGGCCGCCGGCTGGTCGCCGGCCGGCTGGAAGTCGCTGACGACCTGGAAGCGGCCGTCGAGCCGGGGAATGTCGAGCGCCATGACCTCAACGGTACGCCGAGGGTCCGACACCCCGCGCCGACTACGGACGGTCCCTGATCGGCTTCGATATTACCATTGTGTGGCCGATCTCACGGGACTACGCTCTCGGTGTAGGCCGCTCGCGGCGGCCGACCGGGCAGGCGGCCAGGCCCTCAGCGGCCGGCCCGCCCCCGGCACAGGGGTCGCAGCACCCGGCACGCCCGGCGTGCGCACCCGACGTGGTCGCGCTTGAGGCGCCGACCGGCCGCCGCGAGCGCCCCTGCTCGTCACCCCGCGACGGTGAATCCCGTTCAACCATCCGTGGACACCTCCGCCGCCCGGGCCGCCCGTCCCGACCAGACCTCCCCGCCGCGGGACCACCCGCCGCACGACGACGCCCACACCGGGGCCGTCCCGCGGGTGCTGACCGGCCGCCGGCGCACCACCCTGCTGGTGCTCGCGGTCGTGGCCGTGCTCTCCGCGGCGGCGCTGGTCGCGGGGCTGCTGAGCTGGTCGCCCGACCGGTCGGAGCCGTCCCGGGCGCTGACCGGTGACGAGCGCGAGCGGCTGGCCGCGATGCGGGTCACCAACCACCGCGACCTGCGGGCCGGGGTGCGGGTGACGACGGGCACCGGGTCCGACCGCACCGAACTGGTCGGCTGGGTCGACTGGTCGCGGCCGCTGGTCTATCTGGACGTCGGCGGGCCCGGCGCGGGTGCCGAACGCGGCCTGCTGCAGGCCACGCCGACCGTGGCCGTGCTGCGGCCCGACCCGTCGGCGGTGCCCACCGCCGCACCGCCTCCGCTGGTGCCGCCGGCGGACCGCTGGCGGCTGCACGACCCGTCCGGCGGGCGAGGGGTCGCCGCCGTGCTCGACCTGCTCTTCCGGCTCGGCGCGGACCGCCCCGAGCAGCCCTCGGAGGCCGCCCGCTGGGTGGGCCGCGCCACCGTCGGGGCGGAGCCGGTCGACATCCTCCAGGCGCCGTCGGCCCCGGGCACGCCATCGCCACCCGCGTCCGCGGCGACCGGCGACCACCCGCGCTACTGGCTGGACCGCGACGCCCGCCTGCACCGGCTGGAGACCGGACTGCCCGGCGTCGGTCCGGTCACCGTGCAGCTCATCCGCACGGACCGGCCGACGCTGCGGCCGGTCGACGCGCTCGGCGGCCGGCCCGGGCAGCCCCGCGCCCTGACCGCCGGGGAGCGGGACCGGCTGGACCGGTTGCCCGCCCGGCTCCGCGCCGCCGGCGGCGCCGCCGTCACCCTCACCGCGCCTCTGGCCGCCGGCACCAACCTGCGCGGCGCCGGCTGGGTGAGCTGGACCGGCCGGGCCGCGTACGTGGCCGTCGCCGACCTCGGCGCACCGGAGCGCCGGGCGCTGCTGCGCGTCGACGGGACGGACGTGACCCGGGCGGAGGTCCCCGCCACGACGGTTCCCGGCACGGTGGAGGCACCCGGCCGGCCCCCGCTGCCGCCGCCCGCCCGGGGCTGGCGGACCGACCCGACGCGCGCCGGCGACCTGGGCCTGCTGCTCGACGCGGCGCTGCGGGCCGCCCGGTCGACCGCGTCGCGGGACGCCACCCTCCGGGTGCGCGGGGACAGCCTCTCCGGCAGGACCGTGGACGTGGTCGAGCTGCGCCCGTCGGGGGCGCCGCTGCGCTACTGGATCGACCGGTCCGGCGTGCTTCGCCGGGTGGAGCTGCGTACCCGGTCGGGCGCCTGGGCCCAGCTCGACCTGACCCCCGGCGCGGTGCCCCGGTGGCCCGCC
Organism: Micromonospora sp. NPDC052213; assembly: GCF_040679695.1. Lineage (NCBI taxonomy): Bacteria > Bacillati > Actinomycetota > Actinomycetes > Micromonosporales > Micromonosporaceae > Micromonospora > Micromonospora sp. NPDC052213. The sequence continues at coordinate 7,946 of NZ_JBFAVI010000153.1, read as the reverse complement.
GCCCGGCCGGCGCCGCAGCGCCCGGAATCGCCGGCCGCCGGGCGGTGACCGACCGGGGTCAGGGTCGCCGCCGGGGCGACGTCAGGACCCCGACGCGCCGGCGACGGCGGCCGGGGACCGGTCAGGGGCGCCAGCCGGTCTGCGCCGCCCATTCCTCGGCGCGCAGGTGTTCCTCGTCGAACCACGGGTCCTTCGCCGTGGTGTAGGTGGCGCTGTCCGGGGCCGAGGCGGCCAGTTCCCGCTTCAGCAGCAGGTAGGCCGCCCGCTGGTCCGGGTCGGCACGCAGGTGGTCGCGCATCAGCAGCGCGTACCGCCAGCCGGGCGAGTCCACGGCGCGGACGTGCAGGTACACGGGGCGGCCCGGGTCGGCGCTGCCGTGCAGCCGCTTCTCCCACCGGCCGCTGCCGGGCGGTCGGGGGTTGTCCCACCAGTCGCCGGGCAGGCGCGGGAAGCCCGCGGCGGCGAGCCGCTCGGCCAGCGGGCCGTCCGCGTCGGCGAGGGTCGGCACGGTGAGCTGGATGTCGATCACGTCCTTGGCGGCGAGGCCGGGCACCGCGGTGGAGCCGATGTGGTCGATCCGCAGGTCGGCGGGGGCGATCGCGTGCCGGATCCGGGCGGCGAGCCGCGCGTACTGCTGCGGCCAGGTCGGGTCGGCCTCGGTCAGCACGACGCGGTGCGGTCGCACCGGTCGCCGCTCGCGCAGGTTCGCCTCGTAGGGCAGCAGCCGCTCCTGCCACAGCGCGTCGACCGCCGCGTGCAGGTCGGCGAGGCTGCCGTCGTTGGTCAGCACCACGTCCGCCGCGGCCCGGCGTCGGGCGTCGTCGGCCTGCGCGGCGATCCGCCGCTCGGCCTCCGCCCGGTCCATCCCGCGGTCGCGGGCCAGCCGCGCCAACCGGGTGGCGACCGCCGTCTGCACCACGACCACCAGGTGGTACGTGGGCGCGAGCCCCACCTCCACCAGCAGCGGCACGTCGTTGACCACGATCGCGTCGGGCGCCGCCGCGGCGGCCAGTTCGGCCGTGCGGGCCCGTACGCGGGGATGGATGATCCCCTCCAGCCGGCGCCGGGCCGCCTCGTCGGCGAAGACCACCGCGCCCAGCGCCGCCCGGTCGAGGGCCCCGCCGGCGTCGAGGACCCGGTCGGAGAAGGTCGCGACGATCTCGGCCAGTCCCTCGGTGCCCGGCGCCACCACCTCCCGGGCCACCTGGTCGGCGTCGATGACCACCGCGCCCCGATCGGCCAGCCGCGACGCCACCGCGCTCTTGCCGGATCCGATCCCCCCGGTCAACCCCACCATCAGCACCGGACCAGTCAACCCGATCTTTCCCGCCCCGCCAAACCGGGCCGGTGCCCCGCGCCCGGCACGGACCGACCGGCACCCCACCCCGCCGAATCGAACGGCCCGACGCCCGGCCCTACCGAAACGACGGCCCGACGCCCGGCCCCACCGAACCGAACGGCCCGACGCCCGGAGCCGCCGGAACGGCGTCGAGCGGCCGTTTCAGGCCGACGCAGGGGCCGGGAGGGCGGGCACGGCGAGGGCCCCGCCCCCGGCGATCTCTCGATCGCGGGGACGGGGCCCTCGTCCGTCGTTCAGCGGGTCACTTGCCGCCGGCGAGCTTCTCCCGCAGAGCGGCGAGCGCCTCGTCGGTGGCCAGGGTGCCGGCCGGCTCCTCGGCCTGCCGGCTCGGGGCCGCGCTGGTCGAGGTGGTGGTGCCACCGGTGACCGCCGGAACCGGGTTGGCAGCGGCCTCGGCGTCGGCGGCGCGGGAGGTCTGCACCTGCTTGGTGTGGGCCTCCCAGCGCTGACGGGCCTCGGCGTACTGGTTCTCCCAGGTCTCGCGCTGCTTGTCGTACCCCTCGAGCCACTCGCCCGTCTCCGGGTCGAAGCCCTCCGGGTAGATGTAGTTGCCCTCGGCGTCGTAGGTCGCGGCCATGCCGTAGAGGGTCGGGTCGAAGTGCTCCTCGCCCTCGACGAAGCCCTCGTTGGCCTGCTTGAGCGACAGCGAGATCCGGCGGCGCTCCAGGTCGATGTCGATGACCTTGACCATGACCTCGGAGCCGACCTGGACGACCTGCTCCGGGATCTCCACGTGGCGCTCGGCCAGCTCGGAGATGTGGACCAGGCCCTCGATGCCGTCGTCCACCCGGACGAAGGCGCCGAACGGCACCAGCTTGGTGACCTTACCCGGCACGATCTGCTGGATCGCGTGGGTGCGGGCGAACTGCCGCCACGGGTCCTCCTGGGTCGCCTTCAGCGACAGCGAGACCCGCTCGCGGTCCAGGTCGACGTCCAGGACCTCGACCTCGACCTCCTGGCCCACCTCGACGACCTCGGACGGGTGGTCGATGTGCTTCCAGGACAGCTCGGAGACGTGCACCAGGCCGTCCACGCCGCCCAGGTCGACGAACGCGCCGAAGTTGACGATCGAGGACACGACGCCCTTGCGGACCTGGCCCTTCTGCAGCTTGTTGAGGAACTCGGTGCGCACCTCGGACTGCGTCTGCTCCAGCCAGGCCCGGCGGGACAGGACCACGTTGTTGCGGTTCTTGTCCAGCTCGATGATCTTGGCCTCGAGCTCGCGGCCGACGTACGGCTGCAGGTCCCGCACCCGACGCATCTCGACCAGGGAGGCGGGCAGGAAGCCGCGCAGCCCGATGTCGAGGATGAGGCCGCCCTTGACCACCTCGATGACCGAGCCGCGGACGACGCCGTCCTCGTCCTTGATCTTCTCGATGGTGCCCCAGGCCCGCTCGTACTGCGCCCGCTTCTTGGAGAGGATCAGACGCCCCTCCTTGTCCTCCTTCTGGAGGACCAGGGCCTCGATGTGATCACCAACCGAAACGACCTCGGCCGGGTCCACGTCGTGCTTGATCGACAACTCCCGAGAGGGGATGACGCCCTCGGTCTTGTAGCCGATGTCGAGCAGGACCTCGTCCCGATCGACCTTGACGACGGTGCCTTCGACAATGTCGCCGTCGTTGAAGTACTTGATGGTCTCGTCGATCGCGGCGAGGAAAGCCTCCTCGGAACCGAGATCGTCGTGGGTGACCCGGGTGGCGCTCGAGGGGGCCTCGATGCTGCTCGTCATGTGGGCGGTTGCTCCGGTCGGATGGTGTGTCACAGCAGGCTGGTGTCGCGGTGACCTGTTCGCGCCAGCGGATCCGTCGCCGGGCACACCGAAGATCGAGTGAGATCATGGAGGTAACTCCGCCAGTGGTCCCGGAGACCGCGCACCTGCTCCCTGCCGAGGCACACGATCCGCGAGCGCATCGTCTAGCCTACCCGCTGCATTACCACAGCGTGCAAGGCCTCCCGTCCTCTCGACGCCTCGCCACCTGCGAAAGCGGAGATTTCGGCAGGAAGCTGCCCCGCCTGTCGCGTCCGTCACAAGGGCACCACCGGAGACCGTAGCGCCACCCCCGTTCCGCCGCGCCCGGGGGCCGCCGCCCGCCGTCGCGCCCCGCGGGAGAGGCACTAGCGTGAGCGGGTGGACGACGACAGCAGCCGGGTGACCCGGCGCCGGGTGGGCGACGCCGAGGCCCGGCGCGCCAGCCGCCACTGGTGGGACACCGACGCCGACGACTACCAGGCCGAGCACGGCGACTTCCTCGGCGACCTCGACTTCGTCTGGTGCCCCGAGGGGGTGCGCGAGGCGGACGTACGGCTGCTGGGCGACCTGACCGGGCGGCGGGTGCTGGAGGTCGGCTGCGGCGCCGCGGCCGCCGCGCGGTGGCTCGCCACCCGGGGCGCCCGGCCGGTCGCCATGGACCTGTCCGCCGGCATGTTGCGGCACGCCGCCCTCGCCGCCGCGCGCACCGGCGTACGCGTGCCACTGGTGCAGGCCGACGCGCTGGCGCTGCCCTTCGCCGACGCGGCGTTCGACACCGCCTGCACGGCGTTCGGGGCGATCCCGTTCGTGGCCGACTCGGCGGCGGTGATGCGCGAGGTGTTCCGGGTGCTGCGCCCCGGCGGTCGCTGGGTGTTCTCGGTGACCCACCCGATGCGGTGGATCTTCCTCGACGACCCGGGCGAGGGCGGGCTGACCGCCACGCACTCGTACTTCGACCGCTCCCCCTACGTGGAGCAGGACGAGACCGGCGCGGCCACCTACGTCGAGCAGCACCGCACGCTCGGCGACCGGATCCGGGAGATCGTGGGCGCCGGGTTCGACCTGGTCGACCTGGTCGAGCCGGAGTGGCCCGAGGGGCACGAGGGGATCTGGGGGCAGTGGAGCCCGCTGCGCGGCCGCCTCTTCCCCGGCACTGCCATCTTCGTCGCCGAGAAGCCCGCCTGAGGGGTTCCGGCGGGGCCCGGCCGTCGTTTCGGGGCATCGACGCCGGGTACCCACCCGGCATGGCCGAGCAGAACGAGTTCCGCGAGGGTGACCACGTCTCCTGGGCCAGTCACAGCGGCCGGGCGTACGGCGTGGTCAAGGAGAAGCTGATCGACCGGACGCACGTGCGCGGGCACGCCGTGAACGCGTCCCCGGAGCACCCGCAGTACCGGATCCGCAACGACGACTCGGGCCGGGACGTCGCCCACCGACCGGAGGCGCTGCGCCATGAGCAGGGGTGACGAGGGCCGGGACGTCTACCGGGAGTTCACCGAGGCGGTGAACATGAAGCCCGGCGAGCTGTCGACGTGGCTGGAGACCGACGAGTCCAAGCATGTCGGCTGGCGCAAGGGCACCAAGGGCGGCGAGTCGGTGGGGCACGAGTCCGGCCGGAAGATCATCGGTCTGCTGCGGCGCAAGCGCAGCGAGCTGTCCGAGGGCGACTACCGGCACATGCGCAAGGTCGTCGGGTACGTCCGCCGGCACATGGCCCAGCGCCCCTCCGGCGACGTCCGCGACACGAAGTGGCGCTGGTCCCTCATGAACTGGGGCCACGACCCGCTCAAGGCCCCGCTGCCGGCGCCGGGCGGCCGGTCCCGGCAGGCCCTGCAGCGGCACGGCGCCCCGCCGAAGGAACGCCGGGGGCCGGGCCGGTGAACCGACCCGGCCACCACGCCCGGTAGGGGCGGTACGCCGGACCGGACCGGGCGACACGACGCCGACCACGATGGTTCCGGGGCGGCCCGACCCGCGCAGGGATCAAGCCTGACCGCCGGCAGCGGGTCGGCTGCCCCGGAACCTCGCCCACAACGAAGACGCTCAGTGGTCGGCGCTGTTCCAGTCCCGCCCCTCGCCGACCGACACCTCCAGCGGCACCGACAGCGGGTAGGCCCCGCCCATCTCCCGCCGCACCAGCGCCTCGAGGGCCTCCCGCTCGCCCGGCGCGACCTCGAACACCAGCTCGTCGTGCACCTGGAGCAGCATCCGCGAGCGCAGGCCGGCCTCGCGCAGCGCGGTGTCGACGTGCAGCATGGCCACCTTGATGATGTCGGCGGCCGAACCCTGGATCGGCGCGTTGAGCGCCATCCGCTCGGCCATCTCCCGGCGCTGCCGGTTGTCGCTCACCAGGTCGGGCAGGTAGCGCCGGCGACCCAGGATCGTCGAGGTGTAGCCGTCGTGCCGGGCCCGGGAGACGATCTCCTGGAGGTAGTCGCGCACCCCGCCGAAGCCGGCGAAGTAGTCCTCCATCAGCCCGCGCGCCTCCTCGGCGGTGATGCCGAGCTGCTGGGAGAGGCCGAACGCGCTCAGCCCGTACGCCAGGCCGTAGTTCATCGCCTTGATCTTGCGCCGCTGGTCCGCGGTGACCTCGTCGAGGGGCACCCCGAAGACCGACGAGGCGGTGGCGGCGTGGAAGTCGGCGCCGGAGTTGAACGCCTCGATGAGCGCGTCGTCCGACGACAGGTGCGCCATGATGCGCATCTCGATCTGGCTGTAGTCGGCGGTGAGCAGGCACTCGTAGCCCTCCCCGACGACGAAGGCGCGGCGGATCCGCCGGCCCTCCTCGGTGCGGATCGGGATGTTCTGCAGGTTGGGCTCCGTCGAGGAGAGCCGGCCGGTGGCCGCCACCGTCTGGTTGAACGTCGTGTGGATGCGCCCGTCGTCGGAGACCGACTTGAGCAGCCCGTCGACGGTGGTCTTGAGCTTGGCCACGTCCCGGTGGCGCAGCAGGTGGGCCAGCACCGGGTGCGGGTTCTGCGCGTGGAGCCACTGCAGGGCGTCGGCGTCGGTGGTGTAGCCGGTCTTGATCTTCTTGGTCTTGGGCAGGCCCAGCTCGCCGAAGAGGATCTCCTGCAACTGCTTCGGCGAGCCGAGGTTGAACTCGCGCCCCACCGCCGCGTACGCCCCCTGGGCGGCGGCCTTCACCTCGGCGGCGAAGTGCGCCTCCAGCTCGGAGAGGTAGTGCGTGTCGGCGGCGATGCCGGTGCGCTCCATGCCGGCGAGCACCCGCATCAGCGGCAGCTCCACCCCGGCCATCAGCCGGGCGGACTGCTCGCCGTCGCGGGAGAGCTCGGCGTCGATGGCGTCGGCGAGGTCGAGGGTGGCCCGGGCCTGGAGCATGAGGTTCTGCTCCGCCTCGCCGTCGTTGCCGAGGCCGTCGAGGGTGAGCTGGCCGGTCTCCGGCGCGTCGACCCGCAGCTCGCGGTGCAGGTAGCGCAGGGCCAGGTCGGTCAGGTCGTAGGAGCGCTGGTCGGGGCGGGCCAGGTAGGCGGCGATCTGGGTGTCGCGGAGGATGCCCTCCAGGCGCCAGCCGTGCGCGGCGGACGCGAGCACGGCCGGCTTGCTGTCGTGCAGCACCTTGGGCCGTGCCTCGTCGGCCAGCCAGGCCGCCACCGCCGCCTCGTCGGCCGGATCCAGGGTGGCGGGGTCGAGCCAGGCAGCCGCGCCGCCGGCGGTCGCCAGGGCCATGCCGGTCACGGAGGCGGTGTGCCGGCGGTTGGGCCCGGTGTCGAGCTTCACCGCCACGCCCACCGGGGTGCCGGCCGGCGCGTGCGTCTCCAGCCACCCGGCCACGGCCCCGGGCTCGGTGAGCACCTCGCCGGTGAGGTCGAAGCCGGCCTCGGCCTCCGGCTCCACGGCCTCCAGGTACTGGTAGAGCCGGTCGCGCAGGATGCGGAACTCGAGGGTGTCGAAGACCTGGTGGACCGCCTCGCGGTCCCATCCCTCCCAGCGGGCGTCCTCGGGGCGCAGCGGCAGCTCCAGGTCGGAGACGAGGCAGTTGATCTCGTAGTTGCGGATCACGTCGGCGAGCCGCTCGCGCAGGCTGTCGCCGGCCTTGCCCTTGATCTCGTCGGCCCGCGCGACGACCCCGTCGACCCCGCCGTACGTGTTGATCCACTTCGCGGCGGTCTTCGGGCCGACGCCGGGGATGCCGGGCAGGTTGTCGCTGGTCTCGCCGACCAGGGCGGCCAGGTCGCGGTAGCGGTCCGGGGCGACGCCGTACTTCGCCTCCACCGCCGTCGGGTCCATCCGGGCCAGGTCCGAGACGCCCTTGCGCGGGTAGAGCACGGTGACCTGGTCGCCGACGAGCTGGAAGGCGTCCCGGTCGCCGGTGGTGATCAGCACCGACATGCCCTGGTCGCGGGCCTGGCAGGCGAGGGTGGCGATGACGTCGTCGGCCTCGTAGCCCTCCTTCTCCACCACCGGGATGCGCAGCGCCGCGAGGACCTCCTTGACCAGGCTGACCTGGCCCTTGAAGTCGGTCGGGGTCTCGCTGCGGCCGGCCTTGTACTCCGCGTACTTCTCGGTGCGGAAGGAACGGCGGGAGACGTCGAAGGCGACGACGATGTGCGTCGGCTGCTCGTCGCGCAGCACGTTGATCAGCATGGACGTGAAGCCGTAGACCGCGTTGGTCGGCTGACCCGTGGTGGTGGAGAAGTTTTCCACCGGCAGGGCGAAGAACGCCCGGTATGCCAGGGAATGTCCGTCGACGAGGAGCAGGCGCGGCGTCGTAGCTGTCACGCGAGCGACTCTAGCCGCCCGCCCCGACAGTTCGGGACACCGGCACGGCCGCCATCGGCCCGGCGCGGACGCCGGCGCGGCCCGTACGGC
>NZ_JBFAVI010000152.1:0-16835 GCF_040679695.1 Micromonospora sp. NPDC052213 | reverse complement strand
GCGGGCGGCGATGGGGGCGATCTCGGTGCGGCCGTGCCCGATGTCGACGGCGACGACGTCGTCGCGGTCCAGGTCGGCCTGGCAGGCCAGGGCGGCCGCCAACGGCTCCTCCACGGTGGCGACGCGCCCGCCGAGCGCCCGGCGGACCACCGCGACCAGGAGGTTCTTCTGCTGCAACGTGGCGGTGGCCGGCACGCCGACGACGACCGGTGAGACGTCGTCGCCCGGCCGCCCGGCGGCCGCCGCCACCACCCGCAACAGGTGTACGCAGGCGAAGAAGTCCTCCACCACGCCGTGCCGCACCGGCCACAGCAGCTTGGCGCCGCTGGTGGCGCGCAGGTCCATCGCGGCGTTTCCGACGGCATGGCCGCCGGAGGGTATCCGTGCGACGACGGCGGGTTCGGTGATGACCTCCCCGTGCACCGGGGTCCACACACGCACCGTCGACGTGCCGAGGTCCAGGGCGACGGGATGTCGTACGCCGAGGCGGGCGTACGCGCCGGGAGCCAGCATGCTCATCGTCCCCGTGCCGGAGTACGCGCGGTGGCGCACGTCGTCGGTCGGGGCGGTCCGTCACCGACGGACAGGAAACGGGGGCGCGGGTCGTGACGCAGGGTCGGCATGGTGCTCCAAGCCACGGGCCGGCGCCGTAGGGCGCCGGGAGGCGAACAGGCTTCAGACGGCGAACGTCAGCCCGGGCGGAGCACGGTCCGCCGACCACGCCGGCACGCACCCGGGGACGGCCCGCCGGGTGCACCGGAACACGATGCACAGCCCGACGGCCCGCGCCGCCGACAGCACCATGACCAGCACGGCGAGCATCAGCAGCGCCGGCAGCGAGACGCGCTTGCCGACGCGGCGGAGACCGTGCCGATCCTGCATGGCCGACACCATAGCCGGGCGACCGGCCGCTCGGCCACGACGTTCGACCGGGCACCACCCGGCCACCGGGATCCGCAAGCCCTGGCGCCGGGATGGATGGCTGACTAAAGTCAGGTTTCATGACCTCGGATCAGCTCGTCGCCGCGGTGCGGCGGTTCAACCGGACGGTGACCCAGCGGGTGGGCGCCCTCGACGACGCCTACATGGCGCGCGGGCGTCCCCTCGCGCAGGCGCGGGTGCTGTGGGAGATCGGTCCCGGTGGCAGCGAGGTCGCGTCGCTCCGGGCCCGGCTCGGGCTGGACTCGGGTCACCTCAGCCGGCTCCTGCGCGCCCTGGAGCACGACGGGCTGGTCACCGTCGGGCCGTCCGACCAGGTCGGGGGCGACGGGCGGGTACGGGTCGCCACGTTGACCGACGCCGGCCGGGCGGAGTGGTCCGAACTCGACAGGCGCTCCGACGAGTTCGCCTCGTCGATCCTCGCGCCGCTGTCCGCGCGGCGCCGGGAGCGGCTCGTCGCCGCGATGGCCGAGGTCGAGCGGCTGCTCGTCGCGTCGATGGTGGTCATCGCACCCTGCCCGCCCGGCGACCCGCGGGCCCGGGCATGCACGCGGGCCTACGCCCGGGAGGTCGCCCGACGCTTCGACGACGGGTTCGATCCGAGCCGGAGCAACCCGGTGCACGACGAGGACCTCGTCCCGCCGGCCGGCCTGTTCCTGCTCGCCACCCTCAACGGCGAGGCCGTCGGGTGCGGCGCGGTCAAGCTCCACCGCGACGCGCCCGCCGAGATCAAGCGGGTCTGGGTGGCGGACACCGTACGCGGGCTCGGGGTCGGGCGGCGGATGCTCGGCGAGCTGGAACGGCACGCCGCCGCACGGGGCTGGACCGCCGTCCGGCTGGACACCAATCGCAACCTCACCGAGGCGATCGCGATGTACCGCGCGGCCGGCTACCGGGAGATCGAGCCCTACAACACCGAGCACTACGCGCACCACTGGTTCGAGAAGCACCTGACGCCGTGACGTGTCGACCGCCGCACCGCCGCCAGCGCGTCGAGCCCCGGGTGGCCGGGCGGCGGGGCGGAACGACGCCAGCAGGGGCGACGGGAATGGCGAATCAATTGACGGCGGCCCTCATTCGCACATTCTGCCCCGACCGTCATGGGCCGGGGCGCCATTCCGGGCAGTTTCTCCGTGTGACCCACCGCCATTGCCGTGTGACGAGGACGACGATGGGGAATTGCCGTTTCCGGCGTACCGGATGACGGGCCTCGGCATTTCTTCCGGGCCGGCTCCCGGCGGCGCCCGGTCAGGGCCGGTGCGGTGCGGACGACTCCGGGACCAGCGGGTCGTGCGCGGCGTGCCGCAGTTGGCGGGTGCTGACGGCCTCGGCCAGCGCGAACGCGCTCAGGACGCCGGCGAGGACCGCCAGCCCCGCCAGCCGGGACACCGTGGTGGTCACCGCGGTCAGCCCGACCAGCGCCACGATCGCGACGAGCCGGAGGCCACGGACCCGGTGCTGGATGCGCCACCAGAAGGCCTGGTCGGCGAGGAGGAAGACGATCACCCCGCCGTAGAGGGTGAGGTGGGACATGTCCCACCACCCGACGGGTCCGGCGACCCGCTCGACCTCCGCCACCGTCTTGCGCAGCCCGAGCGCGACCAGCACGACCCCGGCGATCATCGGCAGGTGCGAGTACGTGTACGCCTCGAGTGCGAGGCGGCTGCGCCGGCCGTCGTGCAGCCTCTGCACGCCCCGCTGCCCCGCGGTGGCGTCGACGTCGAAGTACACCCACCAGAGCATCGCGACCACCACCAGGCTCAGCACGGAGGCGACGACCACCGGCACGGAGACCGCGCGGTTGGCCACCGACGCGCCGGTCGAGACGATCGCGCCGCCGAGCGCGACGAGGATGATCAGGCCGAACCGGTCGGCCCAGTGCTCGGCGGAGCGCACCGGCCAGTGCCGGGCGTTGAGCAGGTAGCCGCTGCCCAGATCGACGACGACGGCCGCCGCCCACAGGGCGACACGGACGGGCTGGAACGCCTGCGGGTCGTCCGACGGCGGCGGGACGGCGGCGGCGGCGTAGAGCAGCGCGAGCGCCACCGCGGCCGACACCGCGAGCCGCACCAACTGGCCGCGGAACAGCCGGTCCTTCCGGGCCACCGTCCAGAACGCGACGAAGTTCAGGGCGCGCACGAGGCCGTAACACGTCACGAAGACCAGCGGTCCCGGCAGGCCGCCGGGCAGGTTGATGAAGACCACGGGCACGGCGACGGCGATCACCAGGACGCTCGCCGCGGCGCCGAGGAGCAGGAGCCGGGCGAGGGCGTTCTCGGTGCGGAACGAGCTGCCGAGCCAGGCGTAGCTGCACCACGCCCACCAGAGCAGCACGAGCACCGCCAGCCCCCGGATCAGCCCGCGCCCGCCGGGTTGCGCGGTCATCAGCTCGGTGACCTGGATGAAGGCGTAGACGAAGACCAGGTCGAGGAAGAGTTCCTTGGGCGTGACCCCGGTGGAGCGCTCGGTGACCGGCTCGATCGCCTGGTGCAGCGCCCGGTGCCGCACCCGGAAGACGGTGCGGTCGAGCAGGACCAGGCTGGCGACTGCGGCGGCGAGCAGCCCCAGCTGGGCGACCAACGGCGTCCCCGCCGCCACCGGGGCGAGCGCCAGCACCAGGACGAGGCCGACGAGCGGCCCGCGGCCCCAGATGCCGATCGTCCGGCGCTCGAAGGCGATCAGGGCGAGCAGGTACAGCGCCACCCCGCCGTACAGGGCGAAGAGGCCGAGCGCCGGCTCCGACCGCACCGACTGGAACGCCACGTTGTTGAACGTGTGCTTGAGCCCGAGCGAGAGCAGGATCAGCCCGACGATCATCGGCAGGTGCAGGAACGTGTACGCGTCCCGGGCGAGCCGCGAGCGGGCGACGCCGGTGGTCTGTTCCAACGCGTCCTCGGCGGAGAACCTGGCGATGTCGAAGTACGTCCACCAGAGCACGCCCACCAGCAGCATGCTGAGCACGGCGCCCCCGACCACCCCCCAGGTGACCGGGCTGGCCCAGCCGACACCCTGGCCCGTGCCGGCCGAGATGATGATCTCGCCGAACGCCACCAGGATGATCAGATGGAACCGCTCGGTCCAGTGCTTGACGGACTGGACGCGCCACCAGCTCACGCCGATGATCGTTATCCCGAGGTACTCGACGAGGAAGGCGGCCAGCAGCAGCGCGAAGCGGGCCCACTCCAGGGCTTCGCCGTCGGCACCGAACGTGCCGATGGGCAGGAGGCCCGCGGCCAGCAGCAACGGCGCGGCGGCGAGCAGGGGCACCCAGACACGCGGGTACGTGCGCCGGGCGGCGGGATCCCGCCAGACGGCGACGGTGGCCACCAGCAGCGCGCCGGAGCGGACGACCAGGTAGCAGACCACGACGACCAGCGGCCCGTGCAGGCCGCCCGGCTTGTCGGCGAACGTTTCGTTGAGGGTCACCCCCACGACCAGGATCAGCGCCGCCAGGCCGAAGATGACCACCGGCATGACGCCCCGGTCCACCCGGACGACGTTGCCGAGCCAGGCGTACGACAGCCAGCAGGTCCACAGCAGGACCAGCAGCACCACGCCGTGCAGCAGGCTCGTGACGGTCAGGTCGGCCGCGACCGTGCTGGACACGGTGATGAAGGCGAAGACGAAGATCAGGTCGAGAAAGAGCTCCAGCCGGCTGACCGCGCTGGACTCCCCGACCAGCTGGATCCGGCCGGCCGCCACCGTCGGCCCCTTCTCGGTCACGCCCTCACTCTGCCAAGGGCCGGCCGGGTGGACAGCGGATCCGGGAAGCGGGGCCCGGGAGCCGTCGTCGCCCGGCCGGCACGCCCGGCGGCCTGCGCCGACCGGTCCCGCATTTCGCGCCGTCGCTTTCCGCGTCATTTCCCTGGCGGCCCACCCGGATTTTCCCGTCGTCCACCGAAATCGTCGCGGGGCGAGCCGTCCGGCGCCGCCGCATTGGCGGCGGCGGCCCGCGGTGGAGTCAAGAAGACGAAAGTCACGCTTTCCCGGATTTCCCGCGCGGCCCGTTCTTTTGTACGCTCTGTCCGCCGGTTTATCGGCCCGGTCGGCATGTGATTTCCGACGCCGAGGCACCACCCCCACCCGTCTCCGCCCATTTCCAGGGGCGGCGCCGTCGGCTGCGGTGACGCGTGTCCGGGCATGCCGGGGCGCCGGCCAGGTCCATCGACGACACGACACGGGAGCACGACACATGCAGGGGACAACCGCAGCACGCCGCCGGGCGACGCCGGCCCGACGGCGCCTTCTCACCGCACTGCTCGCCGCCACGGTGGGCGTCGTCGCGGCGGCGCCCCCCGCCCGGGCGGCGGACACCGGCTACGTGTCGGCGACCTCGGTGGAGGCCCTCGGCGGCGACCTGTCCACGGTCAGCCCCACGATACAGACCACCTATTCCGGCGACCCGCTGCGCCCCGCCGACTACCTCAAGCCCATGGGCCCGCTGGGCCACTACGGGCTGATCGGCCCCTGGGGGCCGCTCGGCGTCGCCGGTCCGATCGGCGTCGAGCCGTGGCATCCGTCAAGCTGGATCACCGGGACGGCCTGGGACGACTGGGCCGGCATGCTCGGCTGGTACGGCGGGCCGATGAGCGAGTGGGGCCCGCTCGGCCCCGACGGCCCGCTGTCCCCCGAGGCGTACCACGAGACGCTGCCCAGCCTGGGTGACTTCAGCAAGCAGGTCCAGGCCGGCGGCGTGTGGGGCGTGCTGGGCCCCGTCGGCCCGCTCGGCCCGTTGGGCCCGTTGGGTCCGCTCGGCCCGGCCGGCGCGCACGGGCTCGGGCGCACGGCCGACGGCGCGTACGTCACCAGCGGCGGCGCGGTGCGCCGTACCGCGACCGTGCCGTACGGGACCGCCACCCGCAGCTACGAGCTGTACGAGCAGTACCGCGACGAGTACGCCCGCGGCCTCGGCTACGGCAACGACACCTCGTTCATGGTGGAGCGCAGCACCCTGTCGCCCGGCAGCTCCGTCGACTACCGGTTCACCTCCCAGAGCACCCAGTGGGTCACCGTCAACGTCGTCCCGAATTGGATGCGCTACGACCTCGCGACCCTGTCGGGGTACGTGACCAGCGCCGCGAACAACCACCTGGACTACCCGAGCGGCGCGGCGCGTGGCACGGCGCTCGTGGACGACTTCGACCTGCGGCTGACCGACGACACGGGGCGGGTGCTCGCCGTGTCGAACTCCGTCGAGCTGGCCGACACGATCCAGGTCCAGGTTGCCGCCGGCACGCGGCTGAACCTGCGGGTCACGCACCACCAGCGGGGCTCCTACGTCGGCTACCACGACGGCTACCGGCTCTTCGTCACCGGCTCCACGCCACACATCGTCGGCACCGACATCACCGGCGCCCACCAGCGCCCGGTCGGGACGGTGTGATCCCGACCGGGGGTCGTCCCGCCTGATGCTCTCGGCACGGGCCGGAGCCGTGCGGCTGCGGCCCGTGCCGGCGGGCGTCAGCCGGCGCAGTTGTAGTTCTGCACCGGCTGGGTCAGCTTCTCCTGGCTGCCGAACTTCGCGTAGACCCGCAGGTAACACGGCAGGTCGACGTCACCGTAGTAGCTCTGGACCGCGTTGTCGTAGTGCGTGGTGCCGCTCTGCGCGACCTGCCAGGCACCCGCGTCGCCCGACTGGATCTCCCAGTAGACGTCGCCCGAACAGCCCTGCAGCCCCTGGGACCACGCGATCATGTTGGCGCCGTTGTAGATCTCGGACTGCACGAGGGTGCAGCTCGCCGCCTGCGCCGGCGCGGCGCCGGCCAACAACCCCACGGTCAGCAGGGCCCCCGCTCCGACCGCTGACATCAGCTTGCGCATGACCAGTCTCCTCCACGATGGACGGTAGGTGGTCCACAGGAGGTTAGTCGCTCTGGAGATAAGTTCCAAGAGGATCATCAATGGAGACGAAAACTTTTATCGAGACGTCCCGCCGCCGGCGAACACGAGGTCGAGGTGGGCGTCCAACGCGGCGAGCGCCTGCGCGGCGGTGTAGTGGCCGCCGAGCAGGTGGACACCCAGCCCCTCCATCAGCGCCAGCACGCCGGCCGCGTACTCGTCCCGCCGGGGACCCGGGATGAGACCGGCGACGAAGGCGCGCATCTGCTCGGTGTCCTCGCGCATGCCGGCGGCGACGTCCGGCCGCACCGCCGCGTACGCGAGGAACGCCAGGGCGACCCGCCCGTCGGCGAGCGACTCCTCGGACAGCGGTAGCAGCGCGGCGACCATCGTACGGAGCAGCAGCCGGGGGGCCGGGTCCTCGCCGAGCCGCGCGATCGCGTCGGTCACCCGGGCCTGGCTGCGCTCCCGCACGACGGCCATGGCGAAGGCCATCATCTCGTCCTTGGTGCGGAAGTAGTGCTGGACCATTCCGGCCGAGACGCCGGCCTCGGCCGCCACGTGACGCAGGCTCACGGCCTCCACGCCCTGACGCGCGGCCACGCGCATCAGGGCGGCCGCGATCAGCGTGCGCCGTTCGTGGCGGTCGACCTTCTTCGGCATGGCCTCATGCTGTCACGACGCGCACGCCTCGCCGATCACCGACGGCTCCGCGGCCCCGGAGGCGGGGTGCAGGGTCACCGTGCCGGCGGCGGCGTCCACCGTGACGAGTTGACCGGTCCGGATCCTGCGGGTGGCGTCGGGGACGCAGATGACGGCGGGGATGCCGTACTCCCGGGCGACCGTCGGGCCGTGCGCCATCACCGCCCCCGTCTCGGTGACCAGCGCGGCGGCGGTGAGGAACAGGGGCGTCCAGCCGGGATCGGTGGTGGCAGCGACCAGCACGTCCCCGGGTTCGACGTGGGCGGTGGCCGGGTCGTGGACCACCCGGGCCGGGCCGGTCGCCCGGCCCGCCGCCGCGCCCACCCCCCGCAGGGCGCCGTCCGGGGCCGGCGGCGGCGCGAGGACGGCCTCGACGTCGGTGCCGTCGGAGAGCAGCGCCACCGGCACCGCCGGGCGGCGCAGTTCCCGCCGGTACGTCGCGCGGCGCGCGGCGACCGTCGAGCGGTGGTCGGCGCCGTCGCGCACGGCCACGTGCGTCTCGTCGAGGGTGAGGAACATGATGTCGTCGGGCCGCCCCAGCAGCCCCCGCTCCGCCAGCTCGGCGCCGACGAGCAGCAGTTGACGGCGCATCTCCCGTAGCCGGTAGAGGCCGGCGAACTTGCCGGCCTCCCGCAGGCCGGCCAGCATCCGTGCCCGGCGCAGGAGGAATCCGGCGATCCGGCCGCGGACCGGCCGGCGCCGGCGCGCCCGGGCGACGAGGTCCGCGCAGGCGGCCTCGGCGGCCTCGGCGGCGCGGGCGAAGCGCCGGTCCGGGGCCTGCTCCGGGTCGGTGACGCGCAGGTAGTTGGCGATCATCGCGAAGACCGGTGTCGGGTCCTCGTCCCAGCGCGGCACCCCGAGGTCCACCTCGGCGACGGCGCGGTGGCCGTAACGGTCCAGGAACGCCGCCAGGCCGATGTCGGGCAGCGTTCCCCGGGCGTACGCCGTGGCCAGGTCGTGCGGTGGGGTGGTGAGCAGCAGGTGGCGGTGCGCGGCGGCCTGCTGGCTCAGCCGCCACAACGCCAGGTCCATCTCGATGGTGACGTTGTGCGGCATGCCGCCCAGCACCGTGTCGATCTCGCCGGGGCCGGCCACGCCCCGCAGCAGCGAGGCCGGCAGCGTGGCGGCGAGCATCCCGGCGACGATCGGCCAGACGATGTCGTCGGGACCGGCCGACGGGTCCTCGTCGCGCACGTACCGCAGCCGGTCGGCGGCGGTGTCCAGCCCGGCGGGCGCGGCCGAGCCGACCCGGAGACGTTCGACCTCCCGGAACAGCCGGGCCCGGGCGGCCTCCGGGCGGACCAGCGCCCGCACGACACCGGTCGCCGCGCGGGCGGCGGTCCGCAGCGCCGGGCCGGTGGCCGTACGCCCCGGACCGGAAGCCGGCAGCGGCGCGAAGCGCGGATCGGCGAGCACGTGCTCCATCACCGCCTGGGCTCGCGGCCCGAAGTCCACCGCCATCAGCTTGACCAGCCGTTTGCGGGTCGACGGGTGCCGCGCGAGGTCGGTCAGGTCGCCGTAGAGGCGCCCGCCGATGTCGGTGATCTCCACGGTCAGGCCGAACGACGCCAGCATCGCCGCCACCAGCGACTTCAGGGTGGACATGCCCATCGGGGTGGCGGGTTGCCGCATGCCCTGCACGTGGCCGAACTCCAGGTAGACCCGGGGAGCCGGCCGCCCGGTCTCCGGCGGCAGCGGGAACAGCGTGGTGATCGGCCGCGACTGGAGCAGCCAGAGCACGCCCTGCCGGTCGTACGCCCATTCGACGTCCTGCGGGCAGCCGAACCGGTCCTGGAGGCGGCGGCCCGCGTCCCGCAGCTCGCCCAGCCGCTCGGCGGTGAGCCGGCCGGCGCCGGCCGGGGGCGAGCCGTCGAGGACGTACCGTTCCACGGCGGCGCTGCCGTCCACGACGGTCGTGCCGAGCCCCTCGGCCGCCTCCACCATCATCTCGGTGCGGCAGCCGGTGAGCGGGTTGGCGGTGAACAGCACCCCCGCGGTCACCGGGTCGACCATGCGCTGCACGAGGACGGCCATCCGCGCCGACGCGTGGTCGATCCCGTGGGCGTCGCGGTAGGCGACGGCGCGGGGGTCGTGCAGCGAGCGCCGGCATGCCTCGATCGCCGTCAGGAGATCGGCGATCCCGGTGACGGCGAGGAAGGTGTCCTGCTGCCCGGCGAAGCTGGCGTCCGGGAGGTCCTCCGCGGTCGCGCTGGAGCGCACCGCCACCGGTCCCCCGCCGAGCCGCTCGTACGCCTGCGCGACCTCGGCCCGCGGCACCACGCCCCGCTCGTGGGCGGCGGTCGTGACGCAGAAGCCGTCCGGCACCCGCTCACCCGACCGCGCCAGTTCCCCCAGCCGGGCCGCCTTGCCACCCACCAGCTCGGTCATGTCCCCGGTCACCTCGGACAACGCGATCACGCGCATGCCGACCCCCTTTTGCAATACACCTGCATTGCCATCACCGTACGTCGTTCGCAATGCAGCTGCAATGCCATACCTTCGGCGACCCTCCCGACCGGAACGCAAATGGAAACCGTTATCGTTTCGGCGTTCGCTCGGCCCGACGTTCCACCTGCCTCCGGAAGGGACCCACCAGCATGCCCCTCTCGCCCACCGCCACGCCGAGGCTGACCCGCCGCGGTCTGCTCGGCGCCGCCGCCCTCTCCGCCGCCGCCTCGACCGGTGTCGCGCTGACCGGCTGCGGCGTCCACACCGGCCCGTCCGCCGCCCCGTCCGGCCGGCCCCGGCGCGGCGGACGGCTGCGGGCGGCGTTCGCCGGCGGCGGCGCCAACGAGACCCTCGACCCCCATCTGGCGAACCTGTTCAACGAGGCGTCGCGGGCCAAGGCCATGTTCGACAAGCTCGCCGACTACGGCCCCGACGTCTCCATCCGGCCCCGCCTCGCCGAAGGCTGGGAACCCAGCGCCGACCTCACCCGGTGGCGGATCACCCTGCGCCAGGCCACCTTCCACGACGGCCGGCCGGTACGCGCCGCCGACGTCCTGTACAGCTACGCACGGATCACCGACCCGAAGCGGGCCTTCCGCGCCAGGGCGAGCCTCGACATGATCGACCTGGCCGCGAGCGGGGCGGTCGGCGACCGCGTCGTGGAGCTGGCGCTCAAGCGGCCCTTCGCCGAGTTCCCCAACGCCCTCGCGTCCTTCGGCGCCTACATCGTCCCCGAGGGCACGGAGACCTTCGACCGCCCCGTCGGCTCCGGTCCGTTCACGTTCGACACCTGGCGGCCGGGCCGGTCGCTGCTGCTGCGGCGGTACGCCGACCACTGGGACGGCGCGGCCCACCTCGACGAGCTGGAGTACCTGACCAGCAACGAGGAGTCCGCCCGGGTCAACGCCCTGCTCGCCGGCCAGGTGGACTACGCGCACGACGTCACCCCGACCACCGCCCGCACGTACGCCGGCGACCGCCGGATGACCGTCACGCGGATGCCGAACAGCACCATGCAGTCCTTCGCGATGAAGGTGGACCGGCCCCCGTTCGACGACCGCGACCTGCGCGAGGCCATGTTCCTGCTGACCGACCGGCGGCAGCTCGTCGACACCGTGCTCGCCGGCTCCGGGCAGGTCGGCAACGACCTGTTCGGCAAGGGCTACCAGCACTACGCCGACGACATCGCCCAGCGCTCCCAGGACCTCGACCGGGCCCGGTTCCTCGTCGACCGGGCCGGCGCCCGCGGCCTGCGGATCCCGCTCGACACCGCGCCGGTGGCCAGCGGCTTCGTCGAGGCCGCCAGCGTCTTCGCCGACCAGGCCAGGAAGGCCGGCCTCGTCGTCGAACCGAGGATCGGCGACAAGGACACCTACTGGAGGGACATCCTCGGCTCGGGCGTGCTGGCGTCGTACCGCTCCGGCGCCATGCCCATCGAGACGCACATCTCCCAGCGACTGCTCACCCACTCCACCACCAACGCCACCAGGTGGGCGCGGCCCGACTTCGACGCCCTCTACGCCAGGGCCGTCTCCAGCGCCGACGAGCCGGCCCGGCGGCAGGCGTACGGCGACATGCAGCGCAGGCTGCACGCCGAGGGCGGCTTCCTGGTCTGGGGCTTCGCCGACTTCCTCGTCGCCACCAGCCCACGGGTCGGCGGCGTCTCGGCCGACGCCCCCGCCAACACCCTCGACTGGGCCCGCTTCGACAAGGTCTGGCTGGGATGAGCCTGCCCCGCTACGCCGTCCGGCGGCTGCTGCTCGGCGTCGGGCAGGTCGCCGGCGTCGCCACCGTCGTCTTCGTGCTCACCGAGGCGCTGCCCGGTGACGCCGCCGTGGTGATCGCCGGTGACCAGCCCGATCCGGCCCGCATCGCCCTGATCCGCGCGCACCTGCACCTGGACCAGCCGGCCTGGCAGCGCTACCTCGACTGGCTGACCGGCCTCCTGCGGGGCGACCTCGGCGTCTCGCTGGTCTCCCAGCGGCCGGTCGCCGAGCGGCTCGCCGACAGCGCCGGCGCCACCGTGCTGCTGGCGACCCTCACCCTGACGGTGCTGGCGCCGCTGGCCGTGGGCGTCGGCATGCTGGCCGCCCGGCGCGAAGGGGGCCGGCTCGACCGGGCGCTGTCCGCCGGGTCCGTCGCCCTGTACGCCGTGCCGGAGTTCGCGCTGGCGATCCTGTTCGTCGCCGGGTTCGGCGTACAGCTCGGCTGGTTGCCGCCCACGGCGTTCGGCGCCGACCTCACGGCGCGGCCGGCAGTCCTCGTCCTTCCCCTGCTCGTCCTGCTGGCCCGGCCCGTCTGCACGATCAGCCGGCTCACCCGGGCCGGCATGGTGGACGCGCTGCGCGCCGACCACGTCGGGCACGCCCGGCGTCTCGGCATCACCGGCGGCCGGCTCTGGCTGCGCCACGCGCTGCCCCACGCCCTGGCCCCGGTGGCCCAGCAGCTCGCCCGTACCACCGACTGGCTGCTCGGCGGCGTCATCGTCGTCGAGGCGGTGTTCGTCGTACCCGGTCTCGGCACCGCCCTCGTCGACGCCGTCTCCACTCGGGACGTCCCCACGGTCCAGGCGCTGTGCGTGCTCGTCGCCGTCACCGCCGTGGCCGTGAACCTGACCGCCGACCTGGTGGCGTTCCGGCTCGCGCCGCGTACCGGAGCCGTCCGGTGAGGCCCCCGCTGCGTACGCTCGCCGCGGGCCTGCTGCTCGCCGTGCCGCTCGGCCTCGCCGTGCTCGGCCCCGCCCTGGCCGGCGACGCCACTTCCCGCGGTCTGCCGTTCGCCCCCGACGGGCCGCTCGGCACCGACTTCGTCGGCCGGGACGTCCTGCGCCAGGTGCTGCTCGGTGGCCGCTCCGTGGTCCTGGTGGCCGTCGCCGCCACCCTGCTGGCCTACCTCGTCGGGGTCCCCGTCGGCCTGCTCGCCGCGACGACCCGCCGCCGGTGGGTCGACGAGATCCTCATGCGCCCGCTGGACCTGGTCCTCGCCGTGCCGTCCCTGCTGCTGCTGATCCTGGTGGCCGCCGTCGCACGGCCCGGGCCGGCCACCCTCGTCGGCGTCGTGGCGCTCATCGCCCTTCCCG
The DNA here is from genome assembly GCF_040679695.1 of Micromonospora sp. NPDC052213. Lineage (NCBI taxonomy): Bacteria > Bacillati > Actinomycetota > Actinomycetes > Micromonosporales > Micromonosporaceae > Micromonospora > Micromonospora sp. NPDC052213. The sequence goes on along the minus strand of NZ_JBFAVI010000152.1, from coordinate 3,829 downwards.
AGATCGCCCGGGTCACCCGGGCCGCCGCCCTGCCGCTCGCCCACGGGCCGGCGATGGAGGCGATGCGCCTGCACCGGGAGACGTGGTGGCGCCGGGCCGGCGGGTACGTGGGGCGCGGCGTCCGCCGGGTCCTGCTCGCCGACGCCGGGGTCCGGTTCGTCGGCGCGGTCTACCTGGTCGCCACGGCCAGCTTCCTCGGCGTCGGCGTCGCTCCCGACGCCGACGACTGGGCCGTGATGGTCGACCGCAACCGCACCGGGCTGTTCCTGCAACCGTGGGCCGTCGTCGTACCGGCCGCGCTGGTCGTCGCCCTGGCGGTGGGCGTCAACCTGGTCGCCGACCAGGTGCTGGCCGCCCGCGCCGATCCGGCCCCGCCGCCCGGCGACGCGGGGCCACCCGCCCGGGGCGCCCGCCCGTCCCGCCGGGACCGCCGCTCCGGTCCGCAGGCTCCCGAAGCGGATCGGCGACCGTCGCCCGGCGGGCCGCTCCTGCGGGTGCGGCGGCTGACCGCCGCGGCCGGGCAGCGGCGGCTCGTCGACGGGGTGTCCTTCGACCTCGCCGCCGGAGAGATCCTCGCCGTCGTCGGCGCGTCGGGCAGCGGCAAGAGCACCACCGGCCGGGCGTTGCTCGGCGAGACCACGCCGGGCGTCCGCCTCACCGGCGGGATCGCGCTGGCGGGCTCGGCCGTCGCCGCCGGCGCGCCGCCCCCGGCCGGCAGCGTCGGGTACGTCCCGCAGCAGCCCGCCGTGGCGCTGCATCCCCTCCGCCGCGTCGGCGCCGTGCTCGGCGAGATCGCCCGGCGCCACCCGCCCGGCCGGACCCGCCGCGCCCGGCGGCAGGCGGTGTCCGAGGTGCTCGACCGGATGGCCCTGCCCACCGACCGCCGGTTCCTGCGGCGCTTCCCCCACCAACTCTCCGGCGGGCAGCAACAGCGGCTGGTCATCGCCCACGCCCTGCTCTCGCGGGCGGTCCTCCTCGTCGCCGACGAACCCACCACCGGGCAGGACGCGCTCACCCGCCGCGACGTCGCGCGCGAACTGACGGCGCTCGCCCGCCACGGCATGGCGGTGGTCCTGCTGAGTCACGACCTGCCCCTCGTCCGCGCCGTCGCGGACCGGGTCCTGGTGCTGCGCCACGGGGCCGCCGTCGCGCAGGGCCCGACGGCCGAGGTCCTGGCCGCGTGGGACCACCACGACCGGGAGTCGGCCGGCGGCCCGCCGACCCGGGGCCCGGCCACCGACAGCCGCCGGGCCGGCTCGACCCGCTGCTCGCCCGGCCGGGACGTCCCGCCGCTGCTCGCCGTCGCCGGCCTCGTGGCCACCCACCGCCACGGGGGTCGCCGGCGCACCGTCCTCCGCGACGTCGGCGCGACGGCCGCCGCCGGGGAGTGCCTCGCCGTGGTCGGCCGGTCCGGCAGCGGCAAGACGACTCTGGCGCGCTGCGTCGCCGGGCTGCACCCGCCCACCGGCGGCCGGGTCGCGCTCGCCGGCCGACGCCTCGACCCGCACCTCGACCGGCGGGACCGGCGCGACCTCGCGGCCGTCCAGTACGTGTTCCAGGACGCCCGGGCGAGCTTCGACGCGTACCGCCCGGTCCTCGACCAGGTCGCCCGCGCCGCCCGGCGCCTGCGGGACGCCACCGACGCCGAGGCCCGGCGTACCGCCCTGCGCCTGCTCGACCAGGTGGGCCTCGCCGAACACACCGTGGCCGGCACGCCCGACCGGCTCTCCGGCGGGGAGTTGCACCGCGCGGCGCTGGCCCGCGCCCTCGCCGGCGAGCCCCGCGTGCTGATCTGCGACGAGATCACCGCCGGCCTGGACGGCGACGCCCGGGAGCGCGTCCTCGCGCTGCTGGACGGCCTGCGTCGATGCCGCGACCTGGCGCTGGTCGTGATCAGTCACGACCGCGACGTCGTGGCCCGCCTCGCCGACCGGATCGTCGTGCTCGACGGCGGACGCGTCGTCGAGCAGGGACCCGCCGACGCCCTGCTCGGCGCGGCCCGGCACCCGCTGACCCGCGCGCTGCTGCCCGCCGCCCCGGAGCCTCGGCAACGGGACGACGAGGAGCGGCGGGCGGATCCGACGGCGGCGACACGATGAGGGGAGAGACCATGCGGCAGTACCGACACGGCGTGGGCGCGTACGAGGTGCGGATGGCCGACGGCCGGCACCTCGACGGGGCCCGCAGCGTCATGCTCGACACGTTCTACCGGGAGTTCGGGCACGGCTACCGCCCCGACTGGCACCACGACGTCATCGACCTGGCCGGCACCTATCTGACGCCGCCACCGCACGCCCTGTTCGTCGCGACCCGGGGCGAGGAGGTCGTCGGCACCACCGCGGTCCGCGCCGCGGCGCCGAAGAGCCCACCGCACCCGCGCTCCCTCGCGGAGCGCTTTCCGGAGGAGTCCACCGCGCAGCTCTTCCGGGTCTACGTCCGGCCCGAGCACCGCCGGCGGGGGCTCGCCCGCGCCCTCGTCGGTCTCGCCGTCGACTTCGTCTGCCGGCAACCCCGCTACCGGGAGCTGTACCTGCACACCGACACCCGCGTCGACGGCGCCGAACGGTTCTGGCGGGCGGTGGCCGAGCCGGTGCACGACGCGCGCGACGGCCGGGCCGACACCCACCAGACCGTCCACTTCCGGATCCCGCTGGCCGGCCGCCGGCCGTGGGCGTAAGAATCCTTCCGGCCATCCATTGACTTCGATGATTTATGCCACAACAATCACCTTCCATATCGATGAATGTCGCTGTTGATCGGATCTGGAGGGAGGTACCCGTGGTTGCTCTGAGAGGCGAGATGTCGTGGTTCTGCTGCGGCAACGCCTGGGGTCCCTGCGGCTCGGCCGGTGGCGGTGCCTGCGGCACCTGTTCGTCCGGCAACTACCAGCACGCCTGGCCGAACACCTCGGACGCGTGCCTGGCCATCACCCGCCCGCACGTGTGCGGAATCAGCGGGATGAGCCGGCGCGGCTGCGGCTTCCGGCACTACACCACCAACCTCTGCAACGGTGCCCGGGTCGGCACCGCCATCGCCGACTGCGGCCCGCAGACCGACCTGTTCTGCGGCGAGCGCACCTGCTGCGGCTCGGCCTGCGGCAGCAACCGGATCATCGACCTGACGCCCGCGGCGTACAGCGCGATCGCCAGTCTCTCCACCGGGCTGCGGCCCTGCTCGGTCGACAGCGTCTGAACGGGAGGACCCCATGGACCAGACCCTGAGGCGCCGTCGGCTGCTCGCCACCGCCGCGCTCGGCGGCGTGGTCGGCGCCACCGGGCTCGGCTCGCTCGCCCCCGAGGCGGCGTTCGCCGCCGACGCCGCGACCGTCGAACCCGGCACGCCGGACCCGAACTTCGCCGAGGGCCGGATCAGCACGATCTCCGGCAACATGCTGCTGGTCACCGGCTCGGACACCGTGCTCCACTCGATCCGGATCACCGACGGCACGAGCATCTGGAAGCTGCACCCGACCACGTTCGACCGGGTCGCCGTCGGCGACGGGCTCTACGCCCGCGGCGTCCGCCTGCCCGACGGCACGCTCGCCGCGGACGCCGTGTGGGTCAACATCGTCAACCTGCACGGACACATCGCGGCGGTCGGCCGCAACGTGCTGCACCTCGACCACAAGGGCCGTCGGATCGTCGCGCACGTCGTGCCGGACCGGTCCGCCGCCGTCTACAACGGCACCCCGGCCGTCAGCGACATGTCCCTGCTGCGGGTCGGCCGGCACGTTCAGGTGCTCGGCGCCTGGCACCCGGACACCAACGAGATCGACATCGCCACCGTCTACGCCGCCGCCTGACGGCGCGGCCGCCGGGGGGTGCGGGGC
>NZ_JBFAVI010000151.1:0-16912 GCF_040679695.1 Micromonospora sp. NPDC052213 | reverse complement strand
GGTCGACGACCGCCGTCGTCGACCGGCCAACCTCGGTGGTTGTGCTCGGCCCGCCTACCGGAGCCTCATGGACTCAGCGGGCGGGTGGCAGCTGCCAGGCCCGGGTGATCGTCTGTTCGATCCGGTTGTCGTCGGCGTCCCACGCCTCGACCCGCAGTGCCACGAAACCGTTGGTCTCCGCCGGGTCGCGGTTGTCGAGGACCACCTCGAACCGGCCGTCGCCGAGGCCCCGGACCGGGCGCTGCTGCCAGGTCACGCCGTCGTCGTACGAAATCGACACCTTGGCTCCGCCGATCGCCGGACCGTCGGCACCGACCTGGTGGCCGACGGTGAGCCCGACGGTCGACGGCCCCTGCCGACCACTCGGCGGCGCGGTCGTGTTGAGCAGGTCCACCGGGACGTCGTAGTCGACCTGTAGCAGCGGCAGCACCACCGGCCCCGAGGTGGAACCCTTCGACCGGAGGGTCCAGGCGGTGCGGGTCTCGGTGGAGGTGGTCCACCAGGCCGCCTTGCGGGCCACGTCCAACTCGATCCGGTGCTCGGCCGCCTTCGGGCTGACCGTGATGGAGCCCCGGGGCCGCGGGCCTTCGCCGATCAACCTGCCGTTCTCGTAGATGCGGACGGCGGCGGTGTCGACTGTGGTGTCCGCCGTGCCGTAGTGCTCGTCGGAGTCAAGCCACTCGACCATCGACAGCGTGAGCAGGTCCCCGTTGCGGGTCGTCGGCACTCCCGGCTCGTGCTGGGTGCCGGCATTGAACCCGGGCCGGGCCACCTGCCGGAACCAGCTCTGGTCGCGCCGCTCGCCCGGCTTGTAACAGGTGGTCGGCTCCATCAGCCCCCCGAGGTACGAGAGTGCCCCGTACATCCACTGCCCGTAGCAGGTGTCCTCGGCCACCAGGTATTCGACACGCTCCCGAGGCGCCGCGTGCAGGGCCACCACCTGGCTCGACGAGAGCGACCAGGGCCGGTAGAAGTGCCGCAGCTCGAGCATCGTGTGCGCGGCGACGTCACTGTGGTAGCGGCTGTTCACCCTGGCCAACCGGGCCGGATCGGCCACGAAGGTGGGGTCGGCGGGCACCCGCTCGTGGAACGGCACGACCAGGTCGTACAGGATCGAGTTCTGCGGCCCGGCCACGAGCCGCTGCCGGGTGTAGAGCTCGAACTCGCCGCGGGTGACCGACTCGGTCGGCACCGCGGACAGCGGCGAGGGGGATCCGTGGAAGTTGTGGGCGAACGGCCAGCCCGACGTGCTCTGACGCCACCACCCCAGGGTCGCGATGCCGGTCGGTGTGGCCGGCTCCGGGGTCACGATCCTGACCGGGGCGGCCCGCCGCGCGTCGAACACCAGCGTCGTATCGCCGTTGATCTCGATCTCGGGGTCGCCGACCCAGGTTTGTTCCGGCCGCGAGCCCTGCTGCTCGTTCTGGGTGTAGATGAGGCCGGCCACCGAGTAGACGCCCGCCGGCACCCGCAGCGTGACCACGCCGTCGTCGAACCGGTTGCTGATCTCCATGAACCGGCCGGGGTCTACCACGTCCAGTACGTCGATCATGCCGAGCGCGCTGGCGGGCCGGCCGGCACGGTCGATGCCCTTCACCCGCAGTTCGTAGCGCACCTCCTCCTTGTAGTACCCGACCGGGATGCGGTTGACCGCCGTGCCGTTCTGGCTGGCCGTCAGGTAGCCGCCGTAGATCCCGGCCTCGCCGACCCGGACGTCCACGGTGACCGTGGCCTTGGCGGTGGCACCGGGCTCGATCGTCAGCGAGGCCGGCGAGACGGCGAGCATGTCGGCGCCCGCGGTGGTTCCGGCCCGGTTCTCGACGTCGAGCGCCAGGTCGACGGTGACGGTCTTCGTGCTGCGGTTGGTGTAGCTGACCGTGGTGCTCGCCGGGGCGGTCTTGTCCTGCGGGTAGGTGAAGAAGCCGAGATCCAGCGGCGACCGGTCGGGGAGCACCGGCGAGTTGAGGGCGTTGCGCACGTCCAGTCGCCCACCGCCCTGCTTGTAGACCTCGAGGTCGCCGTTCGGCACCGCCGTGCTCGCCAACGCCGCCTTGACCTCGGCGGGAGACATGCCCGGGTTCTTCTGCAGGAACAGCGCCGCCGCACCGGCGACGTGCGGGGTCGCCATGGAGGTGCCCGAGGCGGCCGTGTAGTGGTCGTCCACCGGGCTGCCCATGGCGGTCCCGGAGGCACGGCCGGCGACGATGCCGACGCCGGGGGCGGTGAGATCCGGCTTGATCCCATAGTTGACCAGCCGCGGCCCGTGCCCGGAGAAGTACGCGAGTTCGTCGGCCTTGTCGACCGCGCCCACGGTCAGCGCCGCGTCGGCCGCGCCGGGCGCGTCGACCGAGCCCTCGCCGTTCTGTCCGGCGTTGCCGGCGGCGATCACGAACAGGGTCCCGTGCTGCTCGGTGAGGGCGTTGACCGTCTGGCTGAGCGGGTCGGAGCCGTCGCTGAAGCCGCCGCCGAGGCTCATGTTCACCACGTCCGCGCCCTGGGTGGCGGCCCACTGCATGCCGAGCATGATCGCCGAGAACGGGCAACCCTCCTGGACGCACACCTTTCCGCTGAGCAGCTGCGCCTTCGGCGCCACGCCGGTGTACCTGCCGCCGGAGGCCGCTCCGGTGCCGGCGATCGTCGACGCCACGTGGGTGCCGTGCCCGTGCCGGTCGCGCGGGTCGCCGCTGTCGGTGAAGTCCTGCGCGGCCAGCACCCTGCCCTTCAGATCCGGGTGGTCGGCGTCGACACCGGTGTCCAGTACGGCCACGGTGACCCCGGTGCCGTCGTAGCCGGCGGCCCACGCCTCGGGCGCGCCGATCTGCCGTACGCTGTCGCTGAGCGTCACCTTGGCCAACCCGTCGAGCCACACCTTGTCCACGCCGGCCAGCGTTCCGGTCGCGGCCCGGCTCGTGGCCCCGGCCACACCCGAGGGCTGCGCGGAGCGCCACCACTGCCCGCTGCGGTCGATGGTGGCGGCGACCGCGTTGATGCTCGACAGCTGCGCCGTGACCTGCGCGCCCCGTGGCGCGGAGAGGGTGCGGGGAGTCTTCGGTTCGTAGCCGACGATCACCGGCACCGACTCGTGGTAGTCGTACTCGGCCAGCTTGGTGACGTTGAACAGCTCCCGGTCCAGCACCTCGGGGACCAGCGGTGCGGCGTCGGACGGGATGATGTAGGTGTCGTCGCCGTAGGTGAGCGTCTCGAACGAGACGTCGCCGTCGCGGTCGGCCTCCTGGATGGTGAAGGCGGTCCGCCCGTCAGGCCCGGCCTGCACGGCGACCCGGTCGCCGGTGACGAGGGTGACGGTCTCCGTGGCGGACGGGCTGGCGACGGGTGTCAGCCCGGATGGTTGGTCAGGGCCTGCCGACGCGGCGGTGGGCACCGCCCCGGCTAGCGCGAGCGCCAGCGCACCGGCCAGTGCTGGTCTGCGGAGATGCACGCTTCCTCCAGACGGATCTGAAAACTTTCTCGTAAACCTGCTGTCGGCGCGTGCCAGGGTCAATGATTTGTGATGGTCGATAGTTACCATTGTCGAGAAGTGACCAGGGGAGGTCCGGGCCGTGCGCGGCAACGAACGGATGCTGGGCGAGGTGGGTGTCGGCGACAGCGCCGAGAAGGTCTACCGGTCGCTGCTGGCCAACCCCGGGGCGAGCGTGACCGAACTGCGGGCGTTGACCGGTTTCGGCCAGCGGCGGCTGCGCGGCGCGCTGTCCGAGCTGGAGAGCAAAGCGATGGTCACCCGGCGCAGCGGCTCCCCGGCCCGCTACCAGTCGGTGCCCCCGGACGTCGTGGTCGAGGTCCTGGTCCGCTCCCGGGAGGAGGCGCTGCATCAGGTACGCCTCGACGCGAAGCGGCTCGCGGCGCTGCACCGCGTGCCGGCCGAGCAGGAACGGGTCACCGAGCTGATCGAGGTCGTGACCAGTCGTGAGGCGTACGCCGAACGCTGGAAGCAGCTGCAGCTGAGCGCGCGCCGCAGCCTGGACGTCTTCGTCCTGCCGCCGTTCGCGCAGCAGCGGCCCGACGATTCTGAGCCGCTGCAGGAGCGGCTGCTCGCCCGAGGCGTGCCATCCCGCGCGATCTACGACGAGGAGGCGCTGAAGCAACCCGGCGTGCTCGAGCACGCCCAGAGAATGGTTGCGCTCGGGGAGGAGGCGCGGGTCGTGAAGGGGCTGCCGATGAAGCTGTCCATGTCCGACCGCCGCACCGCGCTGGTGCCGTTCGTCCAGTCGGACCCGATCAAGGCCGTCGACGCCGGCCTGGTGGTGCACGAGTGCGCCCTGCTCGACGCGCTCGTCGCACTCTGGGACATCTACTGGGAGCGCGGCGTGCAACTGCGGTTCAACGGCCAGGACCCGTCCGCCAGGTCCCGGACGGCCGACGAGGACACGGTGTTGACCCTGATGGCCAGCGGCATGAAGGACGAGGCGATCGCCGCCCGACTGGGGGTGTCGGCGCAGACGGTGCGCCGCAGGATCGCCGAGATCCAGCGGCGCCTCGGCGTGAGCACGCGGTTCCAGGCCGGCGTCGCGCTGGGCCGGCAGGGTTGGCCGGTGAGGTAGCAGCCCGGACCAGCAGGCCCGGGCCGGCAGGAACGGCGTCGACCGGGTGGTGTCATGGCGTGGAGGGTTTCGACGTGCCGGCTCCGCGAGGAGAGGCGTCGAGGATCTGGGCGAGAGCGGACGTGACGTCCTGGAGGCGGTCGTGTCCGACCACGGCGCCCCAGCGGGCCTCCAGGTCCGCGAAGAATCTCGTGGCGACCTCGGCGGCCCGGGTGCCGCGATCGGCGTAGACGACGACGCGGCCGCGGCCGTCGGTGGGGTCAGGGGCCCGCCGCACGTAGTCGCGTTGTTCCAGGTAACCCACAAGCTCGCTCATCGCCTGCGGGGTCATCCCGGCCCGCCTGGCCAGGGTGGTGGGCCGGGTGCCGTCACAGTCGATGAACCGGAACACGTTGAGGTAGTGGGTGGGCCGCAGGTCGCCGTATCCGGTCTCGACGAGGTGATGGTGGAGCTGGTCGAGGATCAGGTTGAACGCCTGACCGATGAGCTGCGGCAGGAACGGTTTGCCACTTGTAGATTCTTCGGGCACCTTATAACCTCGCCTTCTAAGGTTGCTTGATTACTTGAGCCTAGCCGAACGGAGCAGGCGATGCCCTGGCGCATCCCCTGCCTCACCGAACCGGAAGGGGCGTGGCCGTGAGATGGCGTAGGACCGCGAGGGTGGTCGCCGGAACGGCCCTCGCCCTGCTTGGCCTGTTATGGATGCTGCAGGGGACCGACCTGATCCGGATAAGGCCGATCCTGTGCGTCGCCGACTGTCAACCCGTCACGGGCGGGTCACCCGGCTGGTTGGCCGCCGGCGTGGTCGCCTTCGTTGTCGGCCTCGCGGTGGCGGGTTTCCTGCCACGCCGACGCCAACGGTGATCGTCCACCGTCCACGTTGCACACGCGGAGACATCCAGACCACTTCAGCCTTTCATCCCCGACGTCAGTCATCGCATCACACCCTGGAGACCCCATGCCCGGGCAAGCCGGCCCAGCCACATCCGAGTGGGACGATCAACAAACCGTACGGCGGGCGCTTGCCGCCCACCTGCCCGACATTCATGTCACGTCGGTGGTCCCGCTCGGGGCGGGCCTGGACAACATTTCGTACGAGGTGAACGACAACCTCGTGGTCCGGATCTCCAAAGACTCCGACTCTGCCGAGCGCACCGCCCGCGCGACCCGTGAATGTCAACTGCTACAAGTGGTCGCACCCGCATCACCCGTACCGGTGCCCCAACCACTGCTCGCGGCGGCCGAAACCGGTGTCCTGGCGTACCCCAAACTGCGCGGCCGCCCATTCCTGTCGATTCGTGAGGCATCGCGCGCGGCGCTGATCCCGTCAGTCGCGCCCGCCCTGGGTGAGCTTCTCCGCGCTCTTCACGCCATCCCCGCCGACCGCGTGGCCGGGCTGGTCGACATCGACGACACGCCGCTGACCGAGTGGCACCGCGACGCCGAGGAGTTCTACTCAGTTGTCGCCGGGCACATCCCACCCCGGCATCGGCCGGCCGTCGACGCCTTCTTCCAGGCCGCCCCGCCGCCAGAACCGCACACCTCGGTGTTCACCCACAATGATCTCGGCATCGAACATGTCCTCGTCGATCCCGACAACGGTGAGGTCACCGGCATCATCGACTGGAGTGACGCCGCCATCGCCGACCCTGCCTACGACTTCGGCCTGATCTGTCGCGACCTTGGCCCACACGCGCTCGACCTCGCCCTAGCCAGGTACGACGCACCCGGGCCCGACCGTCCGGGCCTGCACGACCGGGCGGTCTACTACGCCCGATGCACCCTGTTCGAGGACGTCCTGTACGGAGTCGACACCGGGCAGAACGCGTACGTGAGCAAGAGCCTGGAGGCGATGACATGGCTGTTCCCCTGATCAGCGCCGCGGCATCGAGCCCCTCTGCGGATCGATAGAGGTCACCAATGATGATTTCGACGCTGCACGATCATCGCGGGGGTTCGGCTCGGCCCGGCAAAGACGGGCCGTCAGGGTGACGACGTCCCCGGCGACCAACGTCAACGATGCCGACCGATGGTTGGCACCGACTCCGGGATCTCGTCCACCAACCCGGGGGAGACCCGGTCTACTGGTTGTGCAGCGTCGCCCTTACCCACTCGCCGGCCTCGATCCCGGCCTGCGCGTGGATCGTGCCGTCGGGCGCCCATACCGCCGAGCCGCCTGCCGCCTGGTCGAAGCCCCCGCCGGTCGACCCGGCGAAACTCGCCGTGACGACCCACACCTTACGGTCGGCGGTGATGCGCTGAGCCCGCTCGACCGGCACGTGGGCGTCCCGGGCGTGGTCGAGGACAGCGGCGACGTAGACGTCCATGCCCAGCGCCGCGGTGGCCACGTCGTGCTCCGGGAACCGGGTGTCGCGGCAGATCGCCAGGCCCAGCCGCCAGCCGTCCACGTCGAGTACCGCCGGTCCGTCGCCGGGGCTGAACCGCTCCTCGGACTGGTGCACATGCACCTTCCGGTATGCCACGTGCGCGCCGGCCCCGTCGACGGCGAGCATCGCGATGTGTTCACGACCCGCCTCGCCCTGGACCGGGGCGCCCACCAACGCCGTCGACCCCGCTTCGGCGCAGGCCTCGACGATCGGCGCCAGCCGCGGGTCGTCGGCGGCGACAGCGGGGGCGTCCAGCTCGTATCCGGTTAGCGACAGCTCGGGGAAGACCACCACCCGCGCCCGCGCGGACCGGACCACGTCGGCGTGCCCGGCCGCGTTCGCGGCGATGTCGTACGAGATGGTCCGCGGTTGTGCAACGGCGATGACCAACGGCTGACGTCGCACAGCACTCCTCCGACCACGAAGCCTGTCACGCCTGTATCCGGTTGCCACACGGGCCGCGACGGGCTACAGCCTAGTTCAGGGCCGGATCCGTCCCGGCGGCGGGCTCGGCAGACAATTCATTTCGCCCACTCTTCGCGGAACGGCATCTCGATGACGTCGTCAGGGTCGCGGAAGCCGTTCTGCTAGCGGCAGGTCAGGTGCCACCAGGTCATTTCGCTCGAGCTCTTCAAGCAGCGATGCCGCTTGTTCCAATTGCCCTTCATGGAACACCGGGATACCGTGGCGCTGCAGTTCCTCCGCGGCTACGCCACGCCCGGGCACGGTACGACCGGCGAAGGACCCGTCGTAGACCGTGCTGCTTCCACACGTCGGGCTCCCGTCGACCAGGACAGCGAGCGCGACGTTGGCCTCGACGGCTCGGTGCAGCGCCCGACGCGCCGCCAGCCGAAACAGGTCGGTCACGTCTCGACCATCCACCTCCCGGACGTGCGCGGCGCCGTCGAGGACACCGGCTGCGGTGCCGCCCACAATTTCTGCTGCTGGACGTGGAACCGGAAATCCGACCGCGAGCTCAGGGCAGAAGTGCACCAATCGACCCTCGGCCGCCCACTTCTCCCAAATCGGCGAGCAGACGGGCACGGAAGTCTCGTTGAATCGGATCGGACGACCCGCCAGACATCCACTCACCAACACCTTCAGCATGCGTACGACCGTATCGAATCCAGGTCGACCCCAACAAAATAGGATGGGCCGGACGTTCCCCGGCCCATCCTCTCGGCTGTCACTGTCGGGTTTTCCCGACCCGACCTCAGCCCCTGGCAGCCAGGCCAGCGCGGGGTTGCACGTGCAGAGAGGGATGCAACCGACGGTCGCCGCACCGGTCACCACCGTGCTGCCGACCGCCTCGATGTCCGGGTCCCTGCGCTCCGCCGCTCGGGCCGGCGTCTCACCAGCACCGCGAACGTTCGTGGTCAGGGCGCCAGCGTCGCGAACACCACGATGTTGTCCTTGTACGACTTCGTTGCCTTGTCGTAGTCGCCACCGCAGGTGATCACGCGGAGCTGCGCCTTGCCGGTGTGGCCGTAGACCAGGTTCAGCGGGAGCTTCTTCTTCGGGTAGCGGGCCACCCCGTCGACGACAAAGCGGGCCTTCTTGCCGTCTTTGCGGGGCACCTCGATGGTGTCTCCGGGTTTCAGCGCGCCGAGGCGGAAGAAGACCGCCCGACCCGTGGCGCGTGAGTCGACGTGCCCCACCACCACCGCGGTCCCGACCTCGCCGGGGCTTGGTCCCAGCTTGTACCACCCGGTCGTCTTGGGCTGGTCCAGCGGTGGGACCGCGATCTGCTGGTTCCGGTCCAGCCCGAGCGGAACCGTCGGCGCGTCGACGCCGATCCGCGGGATCCTGATGCGGGTGGGCTGCGACCGCGGCATCCCGGCCACCTTCGGTGCGGGAGTCGGGCGGGTCGCGGTGGACCCGAGATCGGCTTCGAGGCGGCCACGAGCACTGTGCGCCTCGCCGTGCGTCGTCCCGGTGGCCGGCGACGCGTTGGCTTCGCTCGGCGTCGGCTCCGGTGTGGCGGGATCGTCCACCAGCGGTGAGAGCAGGGACTGCGGAGCGGCGGCGGGGTCGGGCTGCGGCGGCCCGACCGGATCAGGAGTCGTGGCCGCGAACGTGATCAGTCCTGCTCCGGTGAGCGTGATGAGGACGACCAGGACGAGGCCAGCGGCCCGCCACGGGAAACCGTGGCGGGCGCTCCTGGCCGCTCTAGGCGACAGTGCCATTGGCGGACCGCCGACGCAGCAGTGCGATGCCACCGAGCACGCCGAAGCCCATCATGCCGGCACCGGCCGCCGTCAGAGCACCGGTGTTGGTGTCGGAGAGCGCGCCACCGTCACCGGCCGCGACGCCGGCCGTCCTCGGCAACACCCAGGCTCCGTCCGGACCCGCGTACGCGCCGCTGTTGCCGGCGGGCTGGCCCACCGGCGAACCAGCCTTGCCGATACCGGCCTCGACCATCCCGAGGAGGTCGGCGAGCAGATCGGTCTCGACATCCACCTCCACGTCGAGGTCGCGGATGCAGACGACGATGTTGTTCGGCTGGGTTCTGTTGTCGTTCGTCGCTGACTGCGCTGCGGACAAATTGAAGGTGACGATGCTGTTCGTGATGGTGTTGTCCTTGATGATCTGGGTGATGTTCTGCTCGTTGATCTGCTTGTTGGTGGCGCAGGTGACCCCGTTGCCCTTCTTGTCGTGCAGGCTGAAGGTCTTCGGCTTCTCGTCTGACTTCTTCTTCGCCTGCCCCTGGTTCGAGGCCGTGGGCGCCTTGGGACCTTCGTCGGTCGCGGCGAGCGCGGTGGCGGGCGCAGCGAGCAGCAGGGCGGCGCTGCCCAGCACCACTCCGCCGGCGAGCTTGGTCAAAAACCTCATCGACATGTTCCTCATTCCCTTCTGGTCGGCTCAGGAGGACGAGCCATGACGAACGTTAGGCCGATTCATGTGAAACAAGAGGACTTTTCCGGGTTTCGCAACATGTAGCCCTCGGGGTGCTATAAGTAGTTGATTCACATCTCGTGGGCTGTAAGGACCGTTCTGTCCGCCCGAGTCCGGTAGCGGCCAGATGCTGCCGGGTCGCGCTGCCACCCGCGCGGCTCGCGGTGCCACCTACGCCGCCGGTGGCGGATCCACCGGGCCTGCTGATCGCGGCGGCCGAGGAACCGCTTCCGCGCCCCGGCCGGCTGCCCGGCGACGCGATGGTGCTCTTCGAGGACCACCTGGCACGAGCGGCCTGGCGGGCGTCCGGACACGTGGCGCAGCCCGAGTGGGCGCGCTGGATCAAGCCGTCAGCCGGCCGGTGCGTCCATCCGCCCTGCCCCGGTCGTCACGGTAGGGCTGTCCCCACCCCCCACCAGGAGGCTCACGGGATCGACCCGCCCCGTCGCGCTCCATACCGTTCGAGACATGAAATCCAGGGAAGACGTCACCGGCATCGCGGCGCACGTCGCGGTGTGGAGTGCCCGTCACCGCACGCTCGCCATACTCGGCTGGCTGGTCTTCGTCGTGGGTGTGACCGTCCTGAGCGGACAGACTGGCATCGTCAAGGCGAACGACAGCGACTTCGGCCTCGGCGAGTCCGGCCGCGCCGACCGTATCGTCGAACAGGCCGGCTTCCCCCCAGAGCACGCCGGGGAGATGGTCGTGGTCAGCTCGCGCGCATCGACGGTGGACGGTCCGGAGGGGCGGGCCGCCATCGCCGAGGTCACCGCCGCCGTGCAGGCCACCGGCGTCACCGACGCGTTGAACCCGCCGGTGATCTCCGAGGACGGGAAGTCGGCGCTGCTCACCTTCGCCATGCACGGCGACCCGGAGACCGCCAAGGACCGAGTCGGGCCGGTCCTCGACGCCGTCGCCGCGGTCCAGCGGGCGCACCCGCAGCTGTACATCGCGCAGGCCGGCGACGCCAGCAGCGACAAACTCGTCGGCGACGACCTCGACGCCGGCCTGACCAGGCTGTCGATGCTCTCCATCCCGGTCACCCTCGGCATCCTGTTCGTCGCCTTCGGCGCGGTCGCCGCCGCGTTGCTGCCGGTCGGGCTCGCCATCACCGCCGTCGTCGCCGCGATCGGCCTGCTCGGCTTCACGAGCCACCTGGCGCCGACGGTCGACACCACCATGCACGTCATGCTGCTCGTCGGGCTGGCCGTCGGCGTCGACTACTGCCTGTTCTACATCCGCCGGGAGCGCGACGAACGCCGGAACGGCTCGGATCCGCAGCGCGCGCTGCTCATCGCCGCGCAGACCTCCGGCCGGTCGGTCTGGATCTCCGGGCTGACCGTCATCGTCGCCATGGCCGGCATGTTCCTCACCCGTGACACCACCTTCGTCAGCTTCGCCGTCGGCACCATCCTCGTCACCGCGACCGCGGTACTCGGCTCGCTGACGGTCCTGCCGGCGCTGCTGTCCGCGCTCGGCGACCGCGTCGATTCGGGCCGGATCCCCGTCCTGTACCGCACCCGTTCCGATGGCCGGGTGTGGGGCATGATTCTGCGGCTCGTCCTACGCCGCCCGCTGGTCTCGGCAGTGCTCGCCGCCGCGGCACTCGGCGCGCTCGCCGCACCCGCGCTGGACCTGCGCACGAAGGGGGAAGGCGTCGAGGACCTGTCTCCGAGCGCGCCGATCGCGCAGGCGTTCGTGGCGATCCAGACGGCGTTCCCAGGCGGCGCCGCCCCGGCCGAGGTCGTGGTCAAGGCCCCGCACGTCACGGGGCCGGCCTGGAACGGCGCGATGGCGGCGTTCAAGGAGCAGGCGTTGGCGACCGGCCGGTTGCACGAGCCGATCACGGTCGAGGTCAACCCCGCCGGTACGGTCGCCGTCGTCAGCGTCGGGCTGTCCGGCTCCGGCGGGGACCGCACCTCCGAGGAGGCCCTGGCGACCCTGCGCGGCACCGTGCTGCCGGCGACGCTCGGCCGGCTGCCCGACGCCTGGGTCGGCGTCACCGGCGCCACCGCCGCCTCCCAGGATTTCAACGACCAGCTCGCGAAGTCCCTGCCGTTGGTCTTCGGGTTCGTCCTCGGCCTGGCCTTCCTGCTCCTGCTGGTGTCGTTCCGGTCCGTCGTCGTGGCCGTCACCGGCGTGCTGCTCAACCTGCTGTCCGTCGCCGCGGCCTACGGCATGCTGGTCTACGTCTTCCAGTACGGTCACTTCGAGTCGCTGCTCGACTTCCGCGCCACCGACGGCATCACCAACTGGATGCCGCTGTTCCTGTTCGTCATCCTGTTCGGGCTGTCGATGGACTACCACGTCTTCGTCGTCAGCCGGATCCGGGAGGGCCACGACCGAGGACTACCGACCCGGCTGGCGGTCACCGAGGGGATCACCCGCACGGCCGGGGTCATCACCAGCGCGGCCACGGTGATGGTGGCCGTGTTCGCGCTCTTCGCCACGCTGCCGATGGCCGCTCCCAAGCAGCTCGGCGTCGGGCTCGCCGCAGCCGTGCTGCTCGACGCGACGATCGTCCGCGCGGTACTGCTGCCGGCGGTCATGGCCCTGCTCGGCGAGAAGAACTGGTGGCTGCCCCGGTGGCTGGAATGGCTCCCGCGCGTGTCGCACGACCTACCGGCGGCCCCGCAGCAGGAACGCACGCTGGCGACGACCGGGGCGTGACCCCGCCCGCCGAACCCGGCCCTACCCGTCCTCGGGTAGGGCCGGGTTGGAGACACCCGGTCGGCCGCCGCGGGTTCAGGCCGCTTCCAGCTCCCGCTTCAACCGGCGCAGGGTCTCCCGCATGCCGTTCCGGTTCACGGTCGGGCGGTCGCCCGACGCCCTGCCGGTGAAGATCCGGCCGAGAACCTGGGCCGCCCGGTTGCGCCGGTCCTGCCAGTACTCGGTCACCTGGGTGCCGCCGTCGGTCTCGCTGAACCGGTAGCCCCAGCGCGCCACCGGCTGGCCGAAGGTGGTGACGTCGAAGGCGAACTCGCTGCCCGGCGTCGCGGTGACGACCCGGCAGGTGGTGAACCACAGCAACGGGCCGCGACGGTTCCAGCCGACGAACCGTCGCGGCTGCCCGCTGTCGCGCCGGGTGACCCAGACCGCGACGCACTCCGGGCTCCACCTGGCCATCCGCCGCACGTCGGCAACGGCCGCGTAGACCGTCCCCGCCGGGGCCGCGACGGTGATCTGTTCGGCGACTTCCGGACCGTGCCCGGCTGCCTGCGCGGTCATGCCGCAACCATAGACGTCATTCGTTCCTCCACGGGAGGTGGTCGGGCAGGTCGCTGCTGACCCGCCCCGGGAAGGCCGGAGCGCGCCGCTGCCGGAAGGAGTCGAAGCCCTCCTTCGCGTCCGCGCTGGTCAGAGCCTCTGCGGAGAGTCGGGAGTCCAGCCGGTGCGCCGGGTACGGCGAGTCCAGCGCGCTGGTCCGGTACAGCATCTGCCGGATGACCGCCACGGAGACCGGCGCGGTGGTGGTGATGATGGTCCGCGCGAGCTGGTACGCCTTGTCGAGCAGGTGCTCCGGCTCGTGGACGCTGTGCACCAGGCCGGCCGAGAGCGCCTCGGCGGCGTCGAACGCCCGTCCGCTGATCATCCAGTCGAGCGCGCGGCCCATCCCGACCAGCCGCGGGAGGAACCAGGTGGACGCGCCTTCGGCGTAGATGCCGCGCCGGCTGAAGACGTACCCGAAACGCGCGTCGGTGGCGGCGAGCCGGTAGTCGGCCGGCAGGATGATGGTGGCGCCCGCGCCGACGGCCGCGCCCCGGATCGCGGCGATGACCGGCTTGTTCATCGCGAAGATCCGCATCGAGCACCGCCCCGCCGGCTCCGCCCACTCGGCCTCGGGGTCGTCGGGGGTGTCGAACTCCGTCACGGACATGTCCAACCCGGCGCAGAAGTGCTCACCCGTACCGGTGAGGACGACGACCCGGACGTCGTCGTCGCGGTCGGCGCGGTCGAACGCGTGCGCGAGTTCGTCGGCCATCCGCAGGGTGTAGCCGTTGCGCTCCTCGGGACGGTTGAGCGAGACCGTGGCGATCCGGTCCGAAACGGAATAAATGATCTCGCTGTACGTGTCCACGCCGGCACCCTAGAGCAAGGTCAACGCTGGCGGCAATGCTCGACGGGTCGGCTGTTCGGCCACCGACGACGGTCCTGAGTAGACCATTGATCAGTTGGTGCCGTTCGGGCAGACTTCCGCCGTGTCCTCCAGTGTCTTCGATATCTACCGCCGCCATCTCGGCGAGGGGCTGGGTCGGGTCGCCGCCATGCTCGACACACCACTGGAGGTCGGCGCCACAGGCACCGTGGTGCACACCGCGGACGGTCGCCAACTGCTGAACTGCGCCGGCTACGGCGTGTTCTTCGTCGGTGCCGGGAATCCGGTCGTGCTCGCGGCGGTGCGCGACCAGCTCGAACGCCAGGCGTTGTCCACCCGGGTGCTGCTGAACGAGCCCGCCGCCCGGGCCGCCGAGGCGTTGACCTCGGTGGCGCCGGAGGGCCTGGTCAAGGTGCACTTCTCCAACTCGGGCGCGGAGGCGGTGGAGACCGCGATCAAGATCGCCCGGGCGAACGGGCGGCACCGGCTGGTCTCCATGCACAGCGGATACCACGGCAAGACGGTCGGCGCGCTGTCGCTCACCGCGCGGTCGCTCTATCAGGACCCGTTCCGCCCGCTGCTGCCCGAGGTCACCCACGTCAGGTTCGGCGACCTGGACGAACTGGCCGCCGTCGTCGACCGTGACGTCTGCGTGGTCGTCGAACCGGTGCAGAGCGAGGGCGGGGTGATCATCCCCCAGCCCGGCTATCTCAAGGCGGTCGAGACGCTGTGCCGCGATCGGGGGGCGATGCTCGTCCTGGACGAGGTGATGACCGGGCTGGGGCGGCTCGGGACCTGGTGGGCGGCGGACCGCGACGGCGTACGGCCGGACGTCCTGCTGGTCGGCAAGGCGCTCAGCGGCGGGCTGGTGCCGGTCGCGGCGACCCTGGCGACCGAGGAGGCGTTCGCCCCGTTCGACAAGGACCCCTACCTGCACACGTCCACGTTCTCCGCGAACCCCCTCGCCATGGCCGCCGTCCGCGCGACGGTCGAGGTGATCAGGGAGGAGAAGCTGGTGGAGCGGGCGGCCGACCTGGGCGCGCGGCTACTTGCGGCGATCACCGGGGCGGTGCGGTCGATCGGGCACCTGGTGGCCGACGTACGCGGCGTCGGGCTGCTCATCGGCGTGGAGTTCCGCTCCGGAATGCACGCCGCGGAGTTCCTGATGGACCTGCTCGACAACGACGTGGTCGTCAACCACTCGATGAACGCGCACCCGGTGCTGCGGCTCACCCCACCCGCCACGATGACTCCCGACGAGGAAGAACGGCTGGTCGCCTCGTTCGAGCGGGCCTGCGCCGCCCTGGCCGCGCGTTTCCCCGCCACCGGAAGCGACTCCCCCGCATGACGCGACGTACCGTCCTGGTCACCGGGGCCAGCGGCGTCGTGGGCACCGCCGTGCTGGCCGAACTCTCCGGGTACGACGTGGTCGCCGCCGCCTACCGTCGCCTGCCGGGCGGCTCGAACCGGGTGGTCCGGCTGGACCTGCACGCCCCCTCGCTCGGGCTCGACCGCCGCGCCTACCGCGAGCTGTGCGCCGAGGTCGACGCGGTGGTCCACTCGGCCGCCATCGTCAACTTCTCCGCCGACCAGGCGGAGGTGGACCGGCTCAACATCGAGGGCCTCGGCCGGGTCGTCGAGTTCGCCGCCGAGGCGGACGCGACCCTGGTCCACGTCAGCACCGCCTACGTGTCCCGGTACGGCCGGGCCGGTGGCGGCGGCAGGCTGGGCACCGAGAAGGTGGCCGCGCGGACCGACGAGTACGTCACGTCGAAGTACCTCGGCGAGCAGACGGTCCGCGACAGCGGCATCGACGCGGTGATCGTCCGGCCGGCGATCGTCATCGGCGACTCCCGTACCGGTGTCATCCGCCAGCACCAGGGAGTGCACCAGCTCGCCGAGTACCTGGTGACCGGCAAGCTGCCGTTCATCCCGGCGCATCCCGGCACGTTCTTCGACCTCGTCCCGCAGGACATGGTCGCGCAGGGAATCCGCGCGGTGCTCGACGCCGACCTGCGCAAGGGCGACTACTGGCTGACCGCCGGACCCGCCGGCATCCCGGTGGAGCGTTACCTCGAACTGGTGACGGAAACCGCCCGCGAGTGCGGCATGGACATACCCGACGGCCGGATCGCGGATCCGTCCATCGTGGATCGGCTGGTCCGGCCGGCGTTCGCGGACGTCCTTCCTCCCGAGGACCTGGCGCGGCTGGACGGCGTGGTGGCCGTCTGCGGGCTGGTCATCATCCCCGAACTCCTGCCGACGTCGTTCGGCACGATTCCCGGCGGACCGGACGCGATGACCCCGGCGCAGGCCGAGGACGCGTGGCGGGTCAGCCTGCGTCACCTGATCCGGGGGTTGCAGTAGTGATCGTCAACCCGAGCTGAGGAGGCCACCCGCGATGGAGTGCTCCGTCATCGTGCACGCTCTGCTGCCCAGGGCAGACGCCAAGGAGTCGTTCGACCGGTTGGCCGACTTCGCCGCGTATCCAGAGTTCACCGACACCGTACGGACGGTCGGGGTGACCCAGGTCAGCCCGACCGAGGTGGAGTCCAAGTGGGAGGTGAACTTCCGCCGGGGCATCCTCGTCTGGACCGAACGCGACCAGATCGACCCGGTCAACCGCCGCATCGACTTCGAACAGACCAAGGGCGACTTCGCGACGTTCACCGGCTCGTGGCTGGTCGTCGAGGCCGACGAGGGGGTGCGGGTCGAGTTCGACAGCCGATTCGACCTGGGCATCGCCTCCCTGGCGAGCCTGATCGACCCGGTGGCGTGCGCGGCGATGCGCGACTCGATCCGGGACATCCTGCGCGGGCTGTTCGGCTCCGACATCGAGGTCACCGTGGTGGAGGCCGCCCCGCTCGGCTGAGCGGCCGCGGGGCCGCGCCCCCGCCCCCCCGACCCGGGGGGGCCGCGCCCGCTTGACCACAGGGCCCGGGGGGGGCGCAGAGTCTGAAGGAGAAAAAAAAGAG
>NZ_JBFAVI010000150.1:0-16937 GCF_040679695.1 Micromonospora sp. NPDC052213 | reverse complement strand
CGGCGACGCCGGGGGCGGGCACCATGGCGGTCGCCGCCGACGGGTCGGAGACAGCGGCGCGGGCGGCCTGGGCCATCGCGGCCCCGCTGCTGAACCGGTCGGCCGGATCCTTCGCCAGGGCGCGGGAGACCAGCGCGCGAACGGCCTCCGGGATGTCGTGCGACAGCTCCGGCGGCTCGTCGTCGAGGTGCCGGACGGCGACCTGGAGCGGGTTGTCGCCGGTGAACGGCGGGCTGCCGCTCAGGCAGCAGTAGGTGACGGCGCCGAGGGCGTAGATGTCGGTGGCACCCGAGACCGGCCGGCCGGCGGCCTGCTCGGGCGCCATGTAGAGCGCGGTGCCGGGCACCGCGTTGGTGCTGGTGATGCTCGTGACGTTCGTCGACCGGGCCACGCCGAAGTCGACCAGCACCACGCTGCCGTTCTCCTGCACCAGCAGGTTGCTCGGCTTGACGTCGCGGTGCACGATTCCGCCGAGGTGCGCGGCGTGCAGGGCCTCCGCGACCTGGGCCACGATCGCCATCGTCTCGCCGACGTCGAGCCGACCGGCGGCCTCGATCCGCTTGGACAGCGGCTGGCCGGTCACGAACTCCATGACCAGGTAGTCGGCTCGGCCGCCGTCGGGCAGGTCGTCCTCGCCGCAGTCGAAGACCTGGACGATGCCGGGGTGCCGCAGAGCGGCCATGATCCGTGCCTCGGCGCGGAAGCGGGCGATGAAGTCGGGGTCGGAGACCAGGGCGGGCAGCAGGACCTTGACCGCGACCTGACGGCCGAGGACGAGGTCCTTGGCCCGCCAGACGTCGCCCATGCCGCCCGTGGCGACACGCTCGTCCAGGCGGTACCGACCGCTGAGTACGACCTCCGATGACAACACAGCACCACCGTACCCAGAGCGGCGGAGAACGGCGCGCGGTGAGCGGGCCGGCCCACCGGCGCGACCCGCCCCACGGAGCTCTGTGCGCCGACGGCCGCCTCCGATATGGTGTGACCGCCCGGGGACGCCCCGTGACGAGATTCGCCCGCCGCCGCCGTACGCTGGACGAACGCCCTTTGCCGCGGGCGCAGCGTCCCGGGCGCGCGCCGCGTTACGGCGACCCGCCACCCGATCAGGTAGATAATTCTCACTCTTTTGCCGACCGGGGCCGACTTGTCCGATCGGCCCGGTGCTCCTACCGTTAGCCCGACTCGGGCCCGCCCCACGGCGTCGCCGGCGCCGCCGGCCGTGCCGCCGTGGCGAGAGTCCAGAACTACCGTCCGGGCCGCCGCGGTCCCGGGCGTGACCAGGTCAGCGGGGGGCTGAGGGTGCGGGATCAGGTCCGGGGGCCGGACCGTGCTGGCGTCGCGTACGCCCGGGTGGGTGTGCGCCACCCCGGCACGTCCGGGAAGCGGAGGCGGCGGTCCCGTGTCCGCTGAGCTGAACGACGCGGTCGCGGCGGCGCAGGCCGGCGACGAGGACGGCTTCCGCTTCCTCTACCGCAGCCTCCAGCCCGGTCTGCTGCGGTACCTGACCGCCCTGGTCGGCGCCGACGCCGAGGATGTCGCTTCGGAGACGTGGCTGCAGATCTCCCGCGACCTGCCCAGCTTCACCGGCGGCGAGTTCCGGGCCTGGACGGTGACCATCGCCCGCAACCGGGCCATGGACCACCTGCGGCGGCAACGCCGCCGTCCGTCGCTGCCGGTGCCGGTGCAGGCGCTCAGCGAGCTGGCCGGCGACGCCGACACCGCCGAACGGGCCGGCGAGACCATCGGCACCGAGGCGGCGCTGGCGTTGATCGCCACCCTGCCGCCCCGCGAGGCCGAGGCCGTCCTGCTCCGCGCCGTCATCGGGCTGGACGCCGAGACCGCCGGACGGGTGCTCGGCCGCCGGCCCGGTGCCGTGCGCACCGCCGCCCACCGGGGTCTGCGCCGCCTCGCCGCCCTGATGGCACGCTACGACCTGTCCCAGCCGCCGGCCGACCCCGAGAAAGCCACCCCGCCGCGTCCGCGCGCCGGTCGGCGGCAGGCGCCGCACGCCGAGCCGGCGGACGGTTGACGTGAGGGGAATCAGATGACCTTCCGCCGGCACGAGCGGCCCGCCGACCGGGCCGAGTCCGACCGGCTGCTCGACGCGGCCCGCGCCGGCTCGCCCGACGCCGCCGACCCGGATCCGCTCGCCCGGCTGCTCTCGGCCGCGGCGGCCCCCGCCCGTCCCGGTGAGCTGGCCGGCGAGGAGGGCGCGCTGGCAGCCTTCCGGGCCGCCCGCGCCGCCGCGCCCGCCACCGCCGCCGCGACGCGGCCACCGCGGGGACGCCGGTTCACCGCCGGCGCCGTGGCCTGGGCCGCCGGAATCGCGGTCACCGCGACGGCGGGTGCCGCCTTCGCGGCCGTCACCCTGGACCGCCCCGACGACCCGGCCCCGCCGCCGCGCCCGGCCACGCCGGCACCGGCCACCACGGGTACGGAGCAGGGCGGGTCCACCGGCGCCACCGGCAGTGGCGGCACCCCCTCCGACGCGCCCACCGACGGCTCGCGCGGCCCGTCCGCCGCCCCCACGCCCGGTGCGGCCACCCCCGGCACCCCGGGCGGTGGCGGGCCACGACCGCCGGAGCAGCGCACCGAGCAGCTGTGGGGGCTCTGCCGGGCGTACCTGGCCAAGCCGCCGGCCCAGCGGGAGAACACGCTGGACAGCCCCACGTACGCCGGCGTGGTGACCGCGGCGGGCGGCCGGGAGAACGTCGACGCCTTCTGTCGGGAGCTGGTGCCCGAGGCGGAGTCGAGGAACTCGAGGAGGGCCGAGCCCACGACGGCGGCGTCCCCGGAGGCGACCGGCTGATCGCCCTGCTCGTTCCGGCCGGCCACGCGAAATCCGTCTGTTAGAAACAGAAGTGGTGGGCCGCCGACGCCCTGCCGATGACGGTGGGTGGCGCTACGGTGGCACGGCCCGGAAGTCGGCGCGGGGAAGGGAGCCCGTCCTGTGGTGACGTCGCCGGAACTCGACCGGAGCATCGTCCTGCGGGAGCGCGCCGCAGCCGCGGGTCACCTCGCCCGGATCTGCTTCAAGACCGGCCCGCCGACCCACACGGGCGTCGAACTCGAATGGACCGTGCACGACGCCGCCGACCCCGCCCGCCCCGTCGACGGCGAGCGGCTCCGGGCGGCGCTGGGGCGGCACAGCCCCCCGACCCTCGACCGCGCGAGCCCCGCCGCACCGCTTCGTCACGGTGGCACCGTCACCGTCGAGCCCGGCGGGCAGCTGGAGATCTCCACCGCGCCCCGCACCTCGCTCGCCACCCTCGTCCAGGCCACCGACGGCGACATCGCCCAGCTGCGCGGCCTGCTCGCCGCCGCCGGGCTGGTCCTCGGCCAGAGCGGCATCGACCCCCACCGGCCGCCCCGGGCGGTGGTCGAAACCCCCCGCTACCGCGCCATGCGGCACGTCTTCGACCGGCGTGGCGCCGCCGGCCGGACGATGATGTACAGCACCGCCGGCCTGCAGGTCTGCCTGGACGCCGGAGAGCCGGAGCACCTGCCGGCCCGCTGGGCGACGGTGCACGCGCTCGGGCCGCCCCTGCTGGCCGCCTTCGCCACGGCCGACCGGCACGCCGGCCGGGCCACCGGCTGGGCGTCCGCGCGCATGGCGGCCTGGTTCGCCATCGACCCGGCCCGCACCCGGCCGGTGTGGACGCCGGAGCGGGCCGACGTCGACCCGGTCGCCGACTGGACCGACTACGTCCTCGCCGCGCCGCTGCTCTGCGTACGCGGCGGCGGTCCCGACTGGACGCCGCCGCCGGCCGTCAGCTTCGCCGACTGGGTCGACGGGGCGCTGCCCCGACCGCCGACCACCGACGACCTCGACTACCACGTGAGCACACTGTTCCCGCCGGTGCGCCCCCGGGGCTACCTGGAGCTGCGCTACCTCGACGCACAGCCCGGCCGGGGCTGGGCGGTCGCGCTCGCGGTGGTGGCCGCCCTGCTCGCCGAGCCCGGCACCGTGCACGCGGCCCGCGCCGTCGCCGGCCCGGTGGCACACCGTTGGCGCGCCGCCGCCCGGCACGGCCTGCGCGACCCGGCGCTGGCCGCCGCCGCCGTGGAGCTGTTCGACCTGGCCCTGGCCGCCCTGCCCCGGCTCGGCCTGCCGGCGGCCCTGCACGACGACATCGACCGAGGCGTACGGCGGCGACGGGCCGCCGCGGGGAGGAGGTACGCGTGACCGGAGCGACCACGCAGCGGCCGGGCGCGGAGCAGTTGCGCAGCCGAATCGCGGCGGAGCTGGAACGCACCCGCGCCCGCACGGCGCTGCTGACCGAGGCGGTCGACGAGGCCGACCTGGTGCGGCAGCACTCGCCGCTGATGTCCCCGCTGGTGTGGGACCTCGCGCACGTCGGCAACCAGGAGGAACTCTGGCTGGTCCGGGACGTGGGTGGCCGCGAGCCGGTCCGGCGGGACATCGACGACCTGTACGACGCGTTCAAGCAGCCCCGCCGGGACCGCCCGTCGCTGCCCCTGCTGCCGCCGCAGGAGGCCCGCGCCTACCTGCTCACCGTCCGGGACAAGGTGCTCGACCTGCTGGACAGGGTCGCGTTCACCGACCGCCCGCTGGTCGCCGACGGCTTCGCCTTCGGCATGATCGTGCAGCACGAGCAGCAGCACGACGAGACGATGCTCGCCACCCACCAGCTCCGCACCGGCCCTGCGGTGCTGCACGCCCCGCCGCCGCCGGAGCCGCGGACCCGGGTCGGCGGCGAGGTGCTGGTGCCGGCCGGTGAGTTCACCATGGGCACCGACACCGACCCGTGGGCGCTGGACAACGAGCGCCCCGCCCACCGGGTCCACCTGCCGGCGTACGTCATCGACGCCACGCCGGTGACCAACGGCCGCTACCGCGAGTTCATCGCCGACGGCGGCTACGACGACCCGCGCTGGTGGAGCCCGGCCGGTTGGCGGCACCGCCGGGAGGCGGGGCTCTCCGCGCCGATGCACTGGCGGCGCGACGGCGACGGCTGGGCCTACCGGCGCTTCGGGCGGTGGGCCCCGGTCCGCGACGACGAGCCGGTGGTGCACGTCTGCTACCACGAGGCGCAGGCGTACGCGGCCTGGGCCGGCAAGCGGTTGCCGACCGAGGCGGAGTGGGAGAAGGCGGCCCGCTGGGATCCGGCCACCGGCCGTTCCCGCCGCTACCCGTGGGGCGACGACGACCCCACCGCCGCGCACGCCAACCTGGGGCAGCGGCACCTGTGGCCGGCCCCGGTGGGCGCCTACCCGGCGGGCGCCTCGCCGCTGGGCGTGCACCAGCTCGTCGGCGACGTGTGGGAGTGGACCTCCACCACCTTCCGGGGGCATCCGGGCTTCACCGCGTTCCCCTATCGCGAATACTCGGAGGTCTTCTTCGGCGACGACTACCAGGTGCTGCGGGGCGGGTCGTTCGGCACCGACCGGGCCGCCTGCCGGGGCACCTTCCGCAACTGGGACTACCCGATCCGGCGGCAGATCTTCAGCGGCTTCCGCTGCGCCCGCGACGCCCGGCCCGAGGAGTCCCAGCCGTGAGGACGGCCGCCTGATGTGCCGCCACCTGGCCTACCTGGGGCCGCCGGTCACCCTGCGGGAGCTGCTGTTCGACCCGCCGTACGCCCTGGTGCGGCAGTCCTGGGCGCCGCGCGACATGCGCGGCGGCGGGACGATCAACGCCGACGGCTTCGGCGTCGGCTGGTATCCGGGTTCCGGCGAGCCGGTGCGCTACCGGCGGGCCCAGCCGATCTGGAGCGACCCCACGATCGCGCAGCTCGCGGCGGTCACCTCCGCCGGCGCGGTGCTGGCCGCCGTCCGTTCCGCCACGGTCGGCATGGCGGTGCTCGACGGGGCCGCCGCCCCGTTCGCCGAGGGGCCCTGGCTGTTCAGCCACAACGGCGTGGTGCGGCGCTGGCCCGACACGATGGTCCCGCTCGCCGGCACCCTGCCCGTACGCGACCTGCTCACCCTGGACGCGGCCACCGACTCGGCGCTGCTCTGGGCGCTGGTCCGGCACCGGCTGCGGGCCGGGGTGAAGCCTGCCCGCGCGATCGCCGAGACCGTGACGGCGGTGGCCGCGGCGGCCCCCGGGTCCCGGCTCAACCTGCTGCTCACCGACGGCCACACCGTGGTGGCCAGCGTGGCCGGGCACGCGCTGTCGATCCGCGCGACCCCGGCCTCGGTGCTGCTGGCGTCCGAACCGCACGACGACGACCCCGGCTGGCAGGCGGTGCCGGACGGGCAACTGGTGGAGGCGACCGCGACGGGGGTGCGTCTGCGCGCCCTCGCCGAGGTCTGACCGCCGGCCGACAGGGACGTTCCGACGACGAAGGGGAAGACATGGGCGCCGAGCCGCTGGAGATCCACCTCGAGGAGCAGGACCTTGGTCGCAGCCTGCGGGAGGACGTCCGCGCCGGCCTGACGGCCGAGCCCAAGTGGCTGCCGCCCAAGTGGTTCTACGACGCCCGTGGCAGCGAGCTGTTCGAGGAGATCACGCGGCTGCCGGAGTACTACCCGACCCGGGCCGAACGCGCCGTGCTGGCCGAACGGGCGGGCGAGATCGCCGAACTGACCGGCGCGAAGACGCTGATCGAGCTCGGTTCGGGCTCGTCGGAGAAGACCCGGCTGTTGTTGGACGCGTTCACCCGGCGGGGTGGCCTCGGCACGTTCGTGCCGCTGGACGTGTCGGTCAGCGCTCTGCGCCAGTCCACCGTCGAGATCGCGGCCGACTACCCGGGGCTGCGGGTGCGCGGCATCGTGGGGGACTTCACCCGTCACCTGGACCGGCTGCCGACCGGCGGTCGGCGGCTGGTGCTCTTCCTCGGCGGCACCATCGGCAACCTCCTGCCGGCCGAGCGGGCGCGGTTCCTGGGCGCGATGCGGGACGCCCTGGAGGCGGGGGACTGGCTGCTGATCGGCACCGATCTGGTCAAGGACCCGGCGGTCGTCGTGCCGGCGTACGACGACGCGGCCGGGGTCACCGCCGAGTTCAACCGCAACGTGCTGCGGGTGGTCAACCGGGAGTTGGGCGCCGACTTCGACCCGGAGGCGTTCGCCCACGTGGCGCTCTGGGACCCGGCGCGGGAGTGGATCGAGATGCGGCTGCGTGCGCTCCGGCCGATGCGGGTCCGGGTGCTCGACCTGGCCGTCACCTTCGCCGAGGGCGAGGAGTTGCGCACGGAGGTGTCCGCGAAGTTCCGGCCCGAGGGCATCGCGGCGGAGCTGGCGGCGGCCCGCTTCGCCGTCCACGACTTCTGGACCGACCCGGACGGCCTGTTCGGCGTCACCCTGGCCTGCGCGGAGTGACCGGGACCGGCCGGCCGGCGGCGCGTGACGATCTTCACCCGTGGTGCCCGGCCCGGCCGGTGGTCGGCTACGCTGGGCGGCGCGAAGGGGAGTAGCCCCCAATGTCGTGGTCGACACACTGGTGCGTTCCGCATCCGGCCACGCGGCCTCGTCATCCGGGGCGGGCGAGACCTTCGACTCAGGCTGTCGCAGCCGGGTCGAGGGCGCCCCCGTACCTCCTCCCGGCGTGATCCGGAAGGATGTCATGGAAGGTTTCCTCGTCGCGCTGGTGGTCAGCTTCGGCGTCATCTTCGTCGCTGAGCTGGGCGACAAGTCCCAGCTGATGGCCCTGACCTTCGCCACCCGCTTCAAAACCGTGCCGGTCCTGATCGGCATCACCGTCGCCACCGCCGTCGTGCACCTGGCCTCGGTGGCGATCGGCTACGGGCTCGGCGCCGCGCTGCCGACGGAGTGGATCTCGCTGGTCGCGGGCCTGGCGTTCCTCGGCTTCGGCGCGTGGACCCTGCGCGGGGACACGCTCACCGAGGAGGAGAAGCGCAAGGCCGAGAAGTCCAGCAAGTCCGCCATCGTGGCGGTGTCGGTCGCGTTCTTCCTGGCGGAGCTGGGCGACAAGACCATGCTCGCCACCATCACCCTCGCCACCCAGTACGGCTGGTTCGGCACCTGGCTCGGCTCGACGGTCGGCATGGTGGCGGCGGACGCGCTGGCCATCCTGGTCGGGCGGATGCTCGGCAAGAAGCTGCCGGAGAAGACCATCAAGTACGGCGCCGCCGCGCTCTTCGCCATCTGCGGCCTCTGGCTGATCCTGGAGGCGGTCGCGCAGCTCACCTGACGCCGACTACCGCCGAGCGGGCCGGGTAAGGCCAGCCGGTGGGCGTCGAGGAGGCGCTGCGCCACGGCTACCAGGCCCTGGTCACCGCGGTGGAGATCGCCGGCGCGGTGGTCATCTTCGTCGGCGCGGCCTGGGCGGCGCTGCGGTTCGTGGTCGAAGGGCTGCGACACCGCAGCGCCGCCGTGTTCACCCCCATCCGGCTCTCCCTGGGCCGGTTCCTCACCCTCGGGCTGGAGTTCCAGCTCGCGGCGGACATCCTGCGTACGGCGGTCTCGCCGACCTTCACCCAGATCGGGCAGCTGGCGGCCATCGCCACCATCCGGACCGCGCTGAACTACTTCCTGGGTCGGGAGATCCGCCAGGAGCAGCGGCAGGTGGGGGAGATGGAGCACCGCGGGTGACCCCACTCCTGGCCACCGCCACCACCGCGCTGGCCACGCTCGCCGGCCTGGCGGTGCTGGTCGGCACGCGTTCCTGGCGTTGCGCGCTGCGGGTACTGCTGGACCTGCTCACGGCCGCCGGCCTGCTGCGGCTGGCCGTCGACCAGGGCTGGGCGGCGCTGGCGGCCGCGGCGGCGATCGTCCTGCTGCGCCGGATGCTGTGGGCCGCGCTCACCGACGCGGCGCCGCCACGACTATCGGCGGCCTCCAGCGGGCAAGAGGATCACCACCTACCGTTGCGGTAGGAGGCGAAACCGGAGAAAGCGGGAGGACTGCCACATGAGCAAGCATGACGAGCCGAACGAGTACGGCTTCGCCGGAGACGCCACCGCCCCGCAGCCGCCGGCCGGCGGGCGGGCCGACGAGCAGGACCGGGCGGAGGAGGTGGCGGTGCCGGGCGACGACCTGATGGAGCCGGTCAGCGACGCCCTCGCCGACGAGCAGGAGGAGCGCCGGGAGGCCGAGCGGCGCCGCTGACCCGTCCGGACTCCGGCGGGCCGGTCGCCGTCCCGCCGGAGCCCCGCTCGGCTTCCGGCCGCGGCCTTCCCGGGTCAGCCCCTTGGCCGTCCCGGATCAGCCGCCGGCCGTTCCGGGTCAGCCGTCCCCGCGCTGGTAGACGTCCGGCACGCCGTCGCGGTCGGCGTCCACGAGTTCCGCCTCGGCGATCCGCCGGTAGGCGGCGTTGCGCCGGACCAGCACGACCGCGGCGAGCAGCGCCGCGATCACCGAGCCGGCGAGCACAGCCGCCTTGACGTTGTCGTCGGCCGCGGTGCCGGCGCCGAACGCGAGTTCGCCGATCAGCAGGGAGACGGTGAACCCGACCCCGGCGAGCAGCGCCACCCCGAGCAGGTCGGTCCAGGTGATGTCCTCGGCGAGCCGGGCGCGGGTGAAGCGGGCGAGCAGGAACGTCGAGCCGAAGATCCCGACGGCCTTGCCGACCACCAGGCCGGCGACGACGCCGATCACGATCGGGTCCGTGACGATCGCGCCCAGGTCGGCCCCGCGCAGCGACACCCCGGCCGCGAAGAACGCGAAGACCGGTACGGCGAAGCCGGCGGAGACCGGGCGCCAGCGGTGCTCCAGGTGCTCGGCGAGCCCGTGCGTGCCGCCGTCCCTGCCCAGGACCGGCACCGTGAAACCCAGCAGGACGCCCGCCACGGTGGCGTGCACCCCGGAGGCGTGCACGAGCGTCCACGCGGCCACCGCGAGCGGGATCAGGGCCCACCACCAGGTCCTGCGGCGCTGCACGAGCAGGCCGAAGACCGCGATCGGGACGAGCGCGGCGAGCAGCGGCAGCGGGCTGAAGTCGTCGGTGTAGAAGATCGCGATGACGGTGATCGCGAGCAGGTCGTCGACCACCGCGAGGGTGAGCAGGAAGGCCCGCAGACCCTGCGGCAGGTGGGAGCCGATGACGGCCAGCACGGCCAGGGCGAAGGCGATGTCCGTCGCGGTGGGGATGGCCCAGCCCCGCAGGCCGTCGCCGCCGGCGGCCAGGTTGACCGCGACGTAGATCAGCGCCGGTAGCGCCATTCCGCCGACCGCCGCGACCACCGGCAGGGCCGCCCGCCGCGGGTCCCGCAACTCGCCGACGACGAATTCCCGCTTCAGTTCCAGCCCGACCACGAAGAAGAAGACCGCGAGCAGGCCGTCGGCCGCCCAGGCGGAGAGGCTCAGGTCGAGGTGCAGCCCCGCCCCGCCGGCCCACGGCACCCAGCCGCCGAGGGCCTGGTAGGCGGACTCCCAGGGCGAGTTCGCCCAGACCAGCGCGATCACCGCGCCGAGCAGGAGGAGACCGCCGCCGACCGTCTCGGTCCGCAGCACGTCGGCCAGGAAGCGGGCCTCCGGCCAGGACGTACGCGAGAAGAGTCGGCGGGTCGGGCGGGAGGGGCCGGTGTGCGGGGCGCGGTCGCTCATACGCGATGTCCACCTTGGTGTCGGGGGCAGCAGGGGGCAGCTGCCGACCAGGCTTCCCGGCACACCGTCACCGACCCTATCCATCGCCGCCGCCACCGGCGAGTCGGGGCAGTTCATGGTCGGAAACGTCACGCCCGTTCGTTTCTCCCCCGCGTCCCGGGACACCGCACGCCCGTTTGTCCGGTGGTGGGCCAGGCGCAGATGTCAAGGGGTGAAAATACATAACTCGGGACATAAGTCGTATGAGTCGCTTTAATGGTTTCACGAGATGTAAGTCGACCTTGGGGGTTTTCGTGAAGTTCTTTGGCGTTACCGGCCTGGTACGGAGGCGCGCCTGATGGACCTGTACCGCCAACTCCGCCTCGTGCGCCGGCACTGGTGGATCGTGCTCCTCACCGTCATGGTCGCGCTCGGAGTCACCGCCCTCGTCACCGTCCGGGCCCAGCCCCGGTACGTCGCCTCGGTGACCTTCTTCGTCACCACGCCGAGCCAGGGCGTCACGGACGCCTACCAGGGCGGCCTCTTCCTCCAGCAGCGCGTCAAGTCGTACGCGGAGCTGCTGACCAGCGACCGGCTGGCGCAGAGCGTGGTGGCCGAGAACGCGATCGGACTCACCGCCGAGGAGGTCCAGGATCGCGTCAGCACGTCCACCGAGACGGGCACCGTCCTGCTGCGCGCGTCGGTGACCGACACGGACCAGAACCGGGCACTGAAGGTCACCGAGGCGCTCTCCGCGAAGTTCGTGGAGCTGGTGCAGAAGGTGGAGACGACCCAGGACGGCAAGTCCGGCCCCATCAAGATCGAGGTGGTCAGCGGGCCGCGGGTCAGTTCGAGCCCCGTCTCGCCGCAGCCGGTCCGCAACGTCGTCATCGGGACGCTGCTGGGGCTGCTCGCCGGCGTGGGCCTGGCGATCCTGCGCGGGGTGGCCGACGTCCGGCTGCGCGACGCCGCCGCCCTGCAGCGCACCACCGGCAGCCCGCTGCTCGGTGAGATCCCGTTCGAGAGCACGGCGAAGTCGGAGCCGTTGATCGTGGGCGACGCGGCGAACTCCGCCCGCGCCGAGGCGGTCCGCAAGCTGCGCACCAACCTGCGCTTCGTCGACGTGCACGAGCCCGCCCGGGTCATCGCGGTCACCAGTGCCCTGCAGGGCGAGGGCAAGACCACGCTCTCCTGCAACCTCGCGATCGCCCTGGCCGAGGCCGGCTGGCGGGTGCTGCTGGTCGACGCCGACCTGCGCCGGCCGAAGGTCGCCGACTACCTGGGGCTCGACGCCGGCATCGGGCTCACCGACGTGCTCGTCGGCGACGTCCAGGTCGGCGACGTGGTGCAGCGCTGGGGCGACAAGTCCCTGCTGGTGCTGCCGAGTGGCTCGGCGCCGCCCAACCCCAGCGAGCTGCTCGGCTCGAAGGCGATGGCGGACCTGCTGCTCGCCCTGCGGGAGTCGGCCGACATCGTCATCATCGACACCGCCCCGCTGCTGGCGGTCACCGACGGCGTGGTGGTGGCCGTGCAGGCCGACGGCGCGCTCCTGGTCTCCCAGCAGGGACGCACCTCGCAGACGCAGGTGGCCGCCGCCGCGCGTTCCCTGCACTCGGTCTCCGTCCGGCTGCTCGGCTGCGTGCTGAACATGGCCAAGGTGGCCAAGGCCGAGGCCTACCAGTACGAGGCCTACCGGGTGGTGGCGGCCGGCGGGTCCGCGGACGTGCCGGCCGACCGGGCCAAGACCGCCCGGCACGCGGAGCGGATCGACGGCCGCAGCGACCGCACGCAGGAACTCACCCGGCTGTCCCGATGAGCGCCGCGAGGGGTCGCAGGGACCGTTCGATCTCCTCGGCGCAGCGTCGGAAGTCGGCGGCGGTCCCGCCGATCGGGTCCACCAGGTCGTCCGCGTCGGGAGTGGCGGGTTGCAGCCGCCCCCGGGCGCGGGCGGCCGCCCGGACCGCGGCCCGCACGGGCCCGTCGGCCGGCTCCGCGATCGCGTCGTCCGCCGGATCCGCGGCCTCGGCCAGCCGGGCGAACTGGCGCAGGGTGAACGTCCGGTGCAGCGCCGCCGGCGCGAGCGCGGTGCAGACCGAGCGCTGGCGCCGGGTGGCCGCCAGGACCAGTGTCGCCCCGACCAGGTGCTCCCCGCGCAACCGCCGGGTGCGGAAGCCGCTGGGGTCACCGCCGGCCCACGTCGCCACCTCCGCCGCGTACGGGTGCATCGGCAGGCCGTCGACGGCGTCGGTGCCCGCGCTGGAGACCACGACCGGCTGCCCGGCCAGCAGGCGGCGGGCGAGGTACTCGGCCATCGGGGACCGGCACAGGTTGGCGTGGCAGACGAACAGCACGCGGTCGACCATCTGGACCCCTCTCGTCGGTGCGGGCGCGGGCGACGCCGCGCCGGCCGCCGGCCGTCGGTGCCGGCCGGACGTGGAGGGGATGCGGGCATCGTACGCGGGCCCGACGCGTCCACCACACCGTGCCGCGCCGAACCGCCTGACCCGGACGGAGGCGCGCCGATGAGGATCGGGATCCTGTCCTACCACTTCCCGCCCGAGCCGGCGTTCATCCCGGGCAGCCTCGCCGAGGAACTCGCGGTGCGGGGACACGAGGTGAAGGTGCTGACCGGCTTCCCCGACTATCCCGGCGGGCACGTCTACCCCGGGTGGCGACAGCGCTGGCGTCACGAGACCCGCAGCGAGCGGCTGACCGTCCGCCGGGTCCCGCGCTACAGCGCCGGCGACGGGTCGCTGCGCACGCGGATGGCCGGCTACCTCTCCTTCGCCGGCAGCGCCGCACTGACCGGGCGGCCGTTCCTCGCCGACGTCGACGCGCTCTACGTCCACCTGCCGCCGGCGACCGCCTTCGCCGCCGCGGGCCTGCTGCGGCTGCTGGGCCGGGTGCCGACCGTCGTCCACGTGCAGGACGTCTGGGCGACGGACGAGTCGACCGGCGCCGGGAACGGGCGGTGGGCCGCGCGGATCGGCGCGGCGATGACCCGGGCCTACCGCGCCGCCGACCGGATCGCGGTCTCCGCGCCGTCGCTGCGGGACAGGGTCGTGGCCGCCGGCGCCGACCCGGCCCGGGTGCAGGTGGTGCTCAACTGGACCGACGAGCGGATCTTCCAGCCCGCGCGGCCCAGCGGCGCGGCGCGCCGGCTGGTGCGCCGCGACGACCGCTGCGTGGTGATGCACGCCGGGACCATCGGCGCCCGGCAGGGCCTGGAGACGGCGGTACGGGCGGCGGCGGCGCTGGACCGCACCATGGACCTCGTCCTGGTGGGCTCGGGCGCGGACGAGCGGCGGGTGCGGGGGCTCGCCGCCGAACTGCGCGCCGACAACGTGCGCTTCGTCGAACGCCGGTCTCCGCTGGACATGCCGGAGCTGTACGCCGCCGCCGACTACCAGCTCGTCATGCTGCGCGACCTCCCGGAGCTGCGCAGCGCCCTGCCGGCGAAGCTCCAGGCGGCGTTCTCCTGCGCCGCGCCCGTGGTGGCCTCGGCCGGCGGCGACACCGCCGAGCTGGTGGAGCGGGCCCGGGCAGGGCTGTCCTGCCCGCCGGAGGACTGGGCGAGCCTGGCCGACCGGTTCTGGCTGGCCGCCACCATCCCGCCGCCCGCCCGGGCGGACATGGGCCGGCGCGGCCGGGAGGCGTACCTGCGGGAGATGTCCATGCCGGCGGGCGTGGACCGGATCGAACGCCTGCTGTACGACGCGGCTGCCGGCCGCTGAGCCGCGAGCGACACTCGCGTACCGGCCAATACCGTCATCTACCGGCGAAAACGATCGTTACCTGTTAGGAACAGGCGGAGGAATGGGGTCTTCTGTCCGTTTCCGCGAAGGGACGTGTGGTGTGACGGAGAGCCAGAGAACGCGCCGGCGGCGGGGCCGGTCCCGGCGGCGTCGGCCGCTTCGCCGGGCACTTCTCGCCTGCCTCGTGGTGGGTTCGCTGCTCCTGCTGACGGGCGGCTGGGTGGGCTTCCGGGGCTGGCAGGCCCGCGCCCACCTGCTCAACGCCGCCGGGCTGGCCCGGGAACTCAGCGCCCAGGTGGTCGGCGGCGACACGGCCCGCGCGCAGCGCACCCTGGCCGCGCTCCAGGAGCAGGCGGGCAAGGCCAGGTCGGCGACCGGCGACCCCGGCTGGTGGCTCGGCCGGCACACCCCGTACGCCGGGGACAACCTGGCCGCCGTGCGGCAGATCTCGGTCGCCGTCGACGACCTGGCCCGGCAGGCGTTCCCGCTGCTGCTCCGCGCCGACCTGGCCAGCCTGGTGCCGGCGGGTGGGCGGCTCGACGTGGCCCGGCTGCGGACGGTCTCGGCGGAACTGGCGACCGTCAACGCGGCCGTGCAGGGCACCCGGAGCAGCCTGGCCACGGTGCCCACCGACGGACTGGTGAGCCAGGTCCGGCAGGCACTCGTCGACCTGCGCGGGGAGATCGACCGCCTGGCGGGCCTCACCGCCGCGGCGGACCAGGCCACCCGGCTGCTCCCGCCCCTGCTGGGCGCCGCCGGCCCCCGCACCTATCTCGTGGTGTCCCAGAACCCGGCCGAGCTGCGCGCCACCGGCGGCATGATCGGCGCGTACGCCGTGATCCACGCCGACGACGGCCGGGTCCGGATGGGGCGGCAGGGTGCCAGCAGCGCGCTGGGCAGGTTCCAGCCGCCGTTGAAGGTGCCCGCGGAGGTACGTCACCTCTGGGCCGACCTGCCGGGGATCTATCCGGCGGACGTCAACCTCACCCCGCACTTCCCGACCGCTGCCGCGCTCTACCGGGAGATGTTCCGCCGGCGTACGGGGACCACGGTGGACGGCGTGCTCGCCGTCGACCCGGTGGTGCTGTCGTACCTGCTGAAGGCCACCGGCCCGGTGATGGTGCCCGGCGGCGTCCCGCTGGCCGCGGAGAAGGTCGTCCAGACGGTGCTCGGCGACAGTTACCAGCGGATGGACAACGAGGAGCAGGACGCCTTCTTCGCGGCCTCCGCCGCCGCCGTGTTCGACGCACTGGTCACGAAGAAATATGACCCGAAGGGGCTATTGTCCGCATTTGACCGTGCTGTCACCGAACGCCGGATATTGTTCTGGAGTGCCCGACCCGAGGAGCAACGGACGATCGGCGACAGCCGAATGGCCGGGGTGCTTCCGGAGAAGGACACAGTGCCGACGGTCGGCGTGTTCCTCAACGACGGCAGCGGCGCGAAGCTCGGCTACTACCTCCGGCAGACGGCGACCCTCACCGTCGGCGACTGCCGGACCGACGGCCGCCGGGAGCTCCGGCTCCGGGTCACCCTGCGCTCGTCGGCGCCCAAGTCGGGTCTCAGCAAGTCGGTCCTCGGCCTCGGTCTGGCCGGCGACCCGTACACCGCCCGCACGTTGGTGTCGGTGTACAGCCCCGCCGGCGGGACCGTGCTCACCACCCACCTCGACGGCGTCGAGACGGCGGTGGGCAGCGGCACCGAACGGCGCCGCCAGGTGACCACGGCGAACGTCGAGGTCGGCCCGGGAGACTCCCGCACCTTGGAGGTCACCGTGCTCACCGCGAAGACCGGCGTCGGTACGGCCGAGCTGTGGCTGACCCCCACCGCCACCCCATGGACCACCCAAGTTGTTTCCGCACCAAGCTGTGACCAGTAGGAGGGAACCAATCATGCGGCTATCCCGCATCATCATGGCGCTCGCGGTCGGTCTGGCCGTGGTGGCCGCGCCGTCCGCCGCGGGGGCGGCGCAGCCGCAGCCGGCGCCCGGCGACACCCAACCACCGCCCTACGTGCCTGGCCCCGCGACACTCGCGGTGAGCCCGACGACCGTCGTGGTCGGTCAGACCGCCACGCTGATCGGCACCGGCTGGACGCCGGGCGAGACGGTCGTGATCACCGTCGGCACCGCTCCGCTCGCCGCCGCCGTTCCGGGTGCCGAGCAGGCGCGGCGCAGCAACGGCGAGC
This sequence comes from Micromonospora sp. NPDC052213, assembly GCF_040679695.1. Classification (NCBI taxonomy): domain Bacteria; kingdom Bacillati; phylum Actinomycetota; class Actinomycetes; order Micromonosporales; family Micromonosporaceae; genus Micromonospora; species Micromonospora sp. NPDC052213. Next base: position 543 of record NZ_JBFAVI010000150.1, on the reverse strand, counting down.
TGGTCGCGATGGCGCCCGTCTCGTACCAGCAGGCCCCGCAGCCGAATCCGAGGCGCTGGGAGGTCACGGCCGACGACGAGGGCAACTTCCGCACCACGTACACGCCGCGCCACCACGGCACCTACACCTTCCGCGCCGAGGGCGAGACCTCGGACCGCGTGGCGACCGCGACGCTCACCGTGCTGAAGAAGAAGGAGGACCCTCAGCAGCCGCTGCCCGTCACGGGTGACAGCCTGAGCACCCCGATGAAGTTCGGCGGTGGCCTCGTCGGCGGCGGCGCGGTGCTCCTGCTGCTGTCGCTGGTCTGGCGCAAGCGCCACCGCTTCGGCATGGGAGCCGCGCGCTGACGGTGAGCGCCTTCCGGGCGGGGCCCGGGCACCGCGAAACGGCTGACGCCCGTCGGGAGGTTTCCCGGCGGGCGTCGGTCAGTTCTCTGGCTTTTTCGCTGCGGGTCGTGGTCGTGGTCGCGGTTGGGGTGTTGGGTTGCGGTGCGTGGTGGTGGGGGTGTGGCCCGCCGTGCCCGGCTCCGGGCGGTCAGGCTTG
>NZ_JBFAVI010000149.1:0-17021 GCF_040679695.1 Micromonospora sp. NPDC052213 | reverse complement strand
TCGGCGCGGGCCCGAGGGGCCCGGCGTGCGGGGGGGGGCGCCGCCCCGCGGGGGGGGGGGGGTTTCCGTGTGCACCGCCGCGCAGCCGCTCCCCCCGCGCGACCGGTACGCGGCGACGTGCCGGGCGCCGAACGCGCCCGCCCCGACCACGGCCACCCGCGGCCCGGCGCTCACCGGGCCACCGCCTCGGCCGGCGTCGCCGCGGTGCCCGCGCCGGCGACCGGGGCCGGTGCCTCCGCCGCGAGCCGACCGTCGAGGACCGCCCGGGTGAGGCGTTCCAGGGCGGCGACCCCCGTCGCGAGGCACCGCTCGTCGACGTCGAACGCGCCGGAGTGCAGCGGCGCGCCACCGCGTTCGCCGGTGACCCCGAGCTTGACGTACAGGCTCGGGCCGAGCGCGCCCAGCAGGGCGAAGTCGTCGGTGGTCAGGGGCGGTACCGGCAGGTCGACGACGTCGACGTGCCCCGACAGCTCGGCGTGCGCGAGAGCCACCACCTCCGGGGCGTTGCGCACCGGCGGCATCTCGTTGGCCCAGGTGAACCGTACGCCGAGGTCGAGCGCGGCGGCCTGCTGGCGGGCGACGCGTTCGATGACCTCCTTCAGCCGCTCCCGCACGACGGGATCGTGGGTACGCAGCGTCCCGGTGGCCTCGGCCCGCTCGGCGACCTGGCTCTGGCTCGCTCCCCCGGCGATCGTGCCGATGTTGAAGGCGACCAGTTCGTCGGGGTTGCGGGACCGGGAGACGGCGGCGTGCAACGTGGACACCATGGCGGTCAGGCCGAGGATGGCGTCCCGGCCCAGCGCCGGGGTGGCGGCGTGCGCGGCCCGCCCGAGCACCTCGACGCGGAACGCGTCCTTGGCCGCCATCGCGGTCGCCCGGTCGATCCCCACCGCTCCCGCGGGCAGGTCGGGCCAGCAGTGCAGCCCGAGCACGGCGTCGAACCGGCGGTCGCGGAACGCCTCGTCGGCCAGGACCGCGGCGGCTCCCGAGTCGGCGCCGAACGGGATCTCCTCGGCGGGCTGGAACAGCACGGTCACCGCGCCCCGGGCGGGTGGGTCCGCGGCGAGCCGGGCGGCGACGCCGTAGGCGACGGTCATGTGCACGTCGTGCCCGCAGGCGTGGCACACGCCCGGATTGCGGGACGCGTACGGCTCCTGCTTGCTGTCCTGCACGGGATAGGCGTCCATATCGGCCCGAAGGAGGACCGTCGGCCCCGGGGCACCACCGTCGATCTCCAGGACCACGCCGGTGTCGGCAATTCCGGTGCGAATCCGGCCGAGTGGCCCGAGCAGGCGCTCCAGGGTAGCTGCGGTCTGCCGCTCCGTGAACCGCAGCTCGGGGTGCCGGTGAAGCTGACGCCGCAGCCGTACCAGCTCATCAACCTCGTCGCCTGGCAGCGTCACCCGGCTCACTCCTCGCTCGCGCCAACGTAATCCGGACCTAATTGAGACAAGAACCTAAGTCAGGGGTGTCTCCGCGTCAATGGCCAGGCGAAATTTGCGTTAGGGTCCGAACCATGCAACGCGCCGACGCCCACCTGCACCTGTTCGCCGCCGGCTACCCCGGCCGCTACGGCCGCTCCCCTGCCGGCGGCGACGAACTGGCCGTCTACCAAGGCTTACGCCGCGAACACGGCATCGTCCGGTCGCTGGTGATCGGCTACGAAGGCGAGGCGGGCTTCGCCGGGAACAACCGCCACCTGGCCTCCCTCGCCGCCGCGCACGACTGGATCGCGCCGGTCGCCTACGTCCCACCAGATGGACCAACCGACGGAGACTCGCTCGACCGCTGGTGGTCGGCGGGCTTCGTGGGCATCGCCGCCTACCTGGCCGACCCGACCTCGGCGGACCGCTTCGGCGACTGGCTGGCGCGCCACACGGCGGCACTGAACAGCACCGCCGCGCTGCTCAGCCTGAACGCCACACCCGCCGCGACCGACCGGCTCGGCCCGGCCCTCGCCGCCCTGGACGGGTGCACGATCCTGTTCAGCCACCTCGGGCTGCCCGGCACGCAGCCCGTGGTGCCCACCGGCGACGAGGCACGGGAGATCCTCACGCCCCTCACCCACCTGGCACGGCTACCCCACGTCGGAGTCAAGATCTCCGGGCTGTACGCCGTCAGCGAGCCCTCCCACGGCTACCCGCACGACGCGGCACGACCGTTCGTCGAGCTGCTCCTGACGCACTTCGGCACCCGACGCCTGTACTGGGGTTCGGACTTCCCGCCCAGCCTCGACCACGTGTCGTTCGCCCAGACCCTGCACCCGGTCGGCCTCGACGAACTCTCCGCCGCCGAACGGGACGACGTCCTCGGCGCCAACCTCCTGCGCGCCCTGGACCAGCGCACCGCCTCGGCGCCCACCGGCCGCCCCGCCGCCGACCGTCAGATGTAGAACCAGAACGGTCCGCACATCCCGGGGAAACGCACACCATCATTCCGTCAGGAGCTCCCACCCGCTCCCGGGACCGGCCGGCGAGTGGCACCGTACGGATACACATGCACATGTGCCCATGTCATTGGCGCCCGGTTTCCGGGCGGCTCGGGGAGGTGTGGTGACCACTACTGACGAGGAAGGCGCGGCCGGCGGGGTCAGGGTGCGCGAGGTGGTCCGGGACGTGGTGGCCTCGGTCGCCCCGGAGGAGTTGCCTCTGGTGGACGGGCTGGTCGCGTTCGACGACGCCACGGTGGTGCGGCGGTTGGGCACCCGGGGCAGGCGGCGTGAGCCGTTGGGTTTCGGGTGGGGCGAGGTCGTGGCGTTGGCGACCCCGGTGGTGTGGCTGGTCGTGCAGCAGCTCGCCGACCGGGCTGCCGCTTCGGCCGTCGATGGCGCGGCCAAGGGGACGAGAGCCGTACTGCGCAAGGTCTTTCGCCGGCGGGCCGCGCCCGCGGAGATCCCCGCGTTGACCCGCGAGCAACTCGGCGAGGTACGGCAACGGGTGTTGGAGGTCGCCGTGCAGCGCGGCCTGGACGACGAGCGGGCCACGGCGATCGCCGACGCGCTGGTGACCCGGCTGGCGCTGACCGCGCCGGCGGCACCCGTGCCGGAGCCCGTGAGCCCGGACAGGCCCGGGCCCGCGGACAGGGCGTGATGGTCGCCGAGCCTGCCCGGTCGCGGGTCGACGAGCGGGCGATGGGTGCCGGCACGACCGTGCGGTTCGCGCTGCTGGTGGTCTTGCTGCTGGTGAGCAGCGCGACCATGACGGCCAACGTCACCGCGTGGCTCTCCGACACCGACGGCGTGGAGGGCTTCGCCTGTCTGCTCGCCACCGGGATGGATCCCAACGACGCCTACAGCGCGGCCGGCGAGGCCAGCTTCCTGGCCAACGCGGATGCCTACGAGGCGTGCATCGCCCGCCATGAGCGACCGCTGCCGTGGTGGATCCGCCTGGCGTGGCCGGCTCTGCTGGTGGTGTTGGCCGGTGTGCTGTTCTGGTGCGTGCATCTCTGGAAGGCGCGGCGTGGCCGGGTCGTCCCGCTGACGGCGATCGACCGGGACGGCGAGATCCTGCGCACCGTGGAGAGTCTGGCGGCGTCGGCTGGGCTGGCCCGTACGCCGAATGTCGTCGTGGATCCGGCGGCGGCCTCGACCGGGGCGGTGGTGTTCGGCCGCAACCGCCGGCCGACGGTGTGCCTGCACGGTGGGCTGCTCGCCCGCAGGGCCACCGATCCGGAGGCGTTCCGGGCGGTGCTGCTGCACGAGTTCGCCCACATCCGCAACGGCGACGTCACCCTCGCCTACGCCACCGTCGCGGTGTGGCGGGTGTTCCTGGCAGTGGTGCTCCTCCCCTACGTCGTGTGGTGGATCATCGCGTTCCCGGGTGGGCCGTGGTCGCCGGAGTGGCCCGGCGCGGTGCCGTTCGCGACACGTAGCCTCGTGCTGGCGGCCTTCCTGGTGGCGCTGATCCATCTCGCGCGGTCGGACGTGTTGCGCAGCCGGGAGATCTACGCCGATCTGGCCGCGGCGCGGTGGGGTGCCGACCCCCGCCCCTGGGCGGTGGCGACCCCGGGCCCGCCCGAGGGGAGACTGAGGCGGCTGGGCGCCTCGTTCGTCGAGCTGTGGCGCACCCATCCGCGATGGGATCTGCGCCGAGAGGCGCTGGACGATCCGGCGGTGCTGTTCGGTCTGCGGTCGCTGCCGATGTTCCTGACCGGGGTCGCCGCGACTCTGATCAACTCCCAGGTGCGGTTGTACCTGAGCATGTCCGATCTGACCCGCCCGTGGCTCGGCCAGGTGACGGCTGTCGCGGCGGCGGGGCTGGTCACCGGGCTGGTGGGGGTCGCCCTGTGGCGGGCCGTGGCCCATGCCGTGCTCACCGGACGGCGTGTGCCCTCCGGCCTGCGGGCAGGGCTGTGGCTGGGGACGGGGATGACGGCCGGCGAGCTGGTGCTGAACGACATCGTGCTCACCGAGTGGCTGCCCCAACGCCCCGCGATCCTGGTGCTGGTGGTTCTCGCCGGGGCGGCGTTAACCTCGTGGGTCGCGCAGTGCGCCCACCTGTGGCTCAGGGCGTGGCCGGGCCGGACGATCCGGCCGGTGATGCTGGCGGGGTTGGCATCCGCGTGCCTTGTGCTGTCGGCATGGTTCACGTGGTGGCGCGAGTGGGGCTCCCAGTACCTGAACGGGCCGGCGTTCGACACGCGTGCCCTGCTGGAGCGCGACTACCCCGGCGAGGTGGCCGACCATCCTGCCGCGGCCAGCGTGATCGGCATCGTCCACCCGCTGTTGCACAGCCTGGACCAGCCCCTCGTCCTACCGATGGTCGCGGCCCTGTGGGCCGTGCCGCTGCTGGCCTGGACGAGCCGACGGGCAACGGCCACGCTCCGCTGGGTGCCCGGCGCGCTGCGGGAGCCGGCCGCGGCGGAGCCACCTGTGGAGCTGCCGCCGCTGCGAGGGATGCTCGGAGTCGCGACGCTGGGTGGGGTGTCGGGCTGGGTGGCCGTCGCGGGCGCGGCGGCGTACATGCATTCCTGGCAACCACCGCGTGGGCAGCGGGGCGGCCTGTACCTCTGGATCTACGAGGGGTGGGTGTTGGTGGCCCTGGTGACGGCGGCCACGGCAGCCGCCGTCGCCGCGAGCGTGGTCGCGAGTCGTCACCGGCTGCTCATCGCGATCATCACCGCCGAGCTCGCGGCGTTGATCGGCCTCGGCGGGTGGTTAGTCCTCCTGTCCTTCGACGGGTGCGTTCCGCTGCTGAACACCCTGGCGTCGTCCTGCCAGTGGCGTCCGGCCGCGGCCTGGCCGCTGGTCCAGCTTCTCGCGGGCCAGGTTCTCGTGGTCGCCGCGGTCACCGCCGTCATCGCGGCCGCAACCGTTTCCGCGATCCGCCGGGTGTGGACACCTGGAGGGCACCACGCCGCCGAGGCGCGTCCGGCGAGGGAAGGACGGGGCGGGCTGGTCGCCCGACGGCTGTGCGTCGGTGTGTTGTGCGCCGCCGCGGTGGGGGTCACCGTGCTGGAGGAAGCGAGCCTGCTGGACATGAAGCGCTCCTCGAAACGTGAGGCCGCGGCCAACGTGCAGCTCATGGTGCCCGTTGGTGAGCCGCCGGCGGTGTCCGCCGAGACAAGAGCCATGCAGGTGCTCGCGTGGAAGAACCTCGGCGCAGGCGACCTGGTAATGCGCTACGCCGTCGCCCTCGAACGCCTCGGTACGGCACAGATCCAGGCCGCGGACGCCGCAGACGCCGCGAACAGCGCACGTGCCGAGATCGACCCGGCCACGTTCCGGCCGATCTGTGCCGACATCGGTCAGGTCGCGCGGGACGCCGACCGCTACTTCCGGGTGCCCGACCCTCAGGGCCAGGTGCTCTGGCGCCGGTTCATCGAACAAGCGGCAAAGGGCAGTCAGGAGTGCCAACAATCGCTGGACCAGGGGGATGCCGCCCTCTTCACGGCATCAGACGACAGCATCGCCAAGGCCAGCGACGCCCTCACGTCGCTGCTCGACCGGACCGACGTGGTGCTGCGAGACGGCGGCCTGAAGCGCCCGTGACAGCGCCGGGCGGCGACGCGACCGCCGCCCGGCCACGAAACACGGCAGCTCCTCAGTGCGCTGCCACGGCCACCGCCGCCGGTTCCAGTTCGGCGAGCCGGGACGGCCGCACCACCACGAGCAGGACCACCATCGCCGCCACCATGCCACCCGCGACCACGAGGGCCATGGCGACCGCGCCCGTGCCCAGCACGCCCACCAGGGGCGCGGCCAGCGCGCCGACGCCGAACTGCACCGCGCCGAGCAGAGCCGATGCCGTTCCGGCCGCTTCCCCGTGCCGGGACAGGGCCAGGGCCGGCGCGTTCGGCATCGCAAGCCCCGCCGCGGCGAGCACCACCCACAACGACGCCAGCAGGCTCGGCAGACCGCCGAGCCCCGTCGCGGCGAAGGCGAGCAGCGCCACACCGGCGCCCGTTCCCACAGCCAGGGCGACGACGAGGATCCGCTGCGGCGAATAGCGGCGCAGCAGCCGTACGTTGAACTGCGTCGCCGCGATCAGCCCCACCGCGCCCGCGCCGAAGGCCAGCCCGAACTGCTGCTCGTTCAGCCCGTACTGCTCCTGCAGGACGAACGACGACCCGGCCACGTAGGCGAACAACGCCGCCATGGCGAGCCCGGCGACCAGGACGAGGCCCACGAACGTGCGGTCCCGCAGCAGCGAGCCGTACACGACAACCGTCGCGACCACCCCGCCGCGCTGGCGCCGGTCCGCCGGCAGCGTCTCGCGCAGCCCGAGCGCGGCGACCACGACGAGCAGCACCCCGAGGACCGCCAGGGCCACGAACACGCCGCGCCAGTCCGTCCAGCGCAGCAACCCGCCGCCGAGGGTCGGGGCGAGGATCGGCGCCGCCCCCATGACCAGCAGCAGCCGGGAGAGCAGCGTGGCGAAGGCCGCGCCGCTGAACAGGTCGCGGACCACGGCCATCGCGACCACCGAGGCCGCCGCCACGCCGAGGCCCTGCACCACCCGCAACACACCGAGTACCGCGATGTTCGGTGCGAGGACGCAGAGCACCGACGCCACGACGTGCAGCGCGATACCGGCGATCAGCGGCACGCGCCGCCCGACGGCGTCGGACAGCGGGCCGATCAGCAACTGGCCGACGGCGAGGCCCGCCAGCGTGCCGGTGAGGGTGAGTTGGACCGCCGCCGACGTGGTCTGGAAATCCGCGACGATCGCGGGCAGCGCGGGCAGGTACATGTCGATGGTCAGCGGACCCACCGCGATCAGCGACCCGAGCACGAGGACGAGCCGCAGGCGTTGCCTTGCGCTCATCAGGTCACCCGGCGTCCCCGAGGCAGCGGGACCAGCGGGAGTATCGACGGTAGCGGTCATCGGATCGTTTCCGACCGGTCGACCCGCAGCCGCGGGGACTGTGCAGAAGTCATAACTGGCTCCAAATCCCGATCCGGGTGATCTCATTCCCCGGCGGACCAGGACGCAACGAAGATCACACAGCGGCCTCTCTGCTCGGCGGCCAACCAGCAGAGACCGGACGTCGCCTACCAGATGAACGAACGCGGCCAGCCGGACGGACCGGTTCAGAACGTGTGCAGGTCCAGGATGATCCCGTCCGATCCCCCGGATTGGCTCACCGCGACCCAGTTGTCCCCGGCGCCAGCGAGCCAACCGGGGTAACGGCCGAGTTGGCGGCCGGTCGGCACGTCGTAGACGATCACGAACGGCCGGTGGCCCGTCGCGCCGCTGACCGCCACGAGCCGTCCGGTCACGGTCGACCGCCAACTCGCCGACCCACCGGAGAGCCCCGGATCCGGCGCGGTCCACCGCGACGCGCCGGTGGTCATGTCGAGCAGCTCCAGCTCACCCTCGTCGGCGCTGCGCCGCACCAGCACGGACCGGTCGTCCCCGTCGATCGGTACGCCGGCGGTGGCACCCTCCCACTCCGCCTTGCCGTTGCGCAGGTCCACCAACTGTGGCCGGCCGGTCGCGCTGACCGCGACGAGCCGGGTGCCGGCCCCGATCAGGACCAGCCCGCTCTGATGGTTCGTCAACCGCTTGACGCACTCACCATCCTCGTTACGCCCGCTGAAGACCTCACCGGACCAGCCTCTGGCACCGGTTGCCGCGTTGACGGTGTCGATGCTGACGGTGCACTGCCGATCACCCCGGGGTGGATCGTTGTCGGTGGTCACCAGCAGGTCGCCTGCGACGAAGCCGTACCAGGCCCGGCTCGGCAACCGCCCGGCCCCAGCTTTGCCGGTGGTGGTCGCGACTGCCGTGTAGGTAGGGGCGGACGCGCTCAGCCGCACCGCCACGTACCGCCCGGTGGGCGGGGCATACGGAATACGCGCACCGAGCGCGACGTCGGTCACCCGGGCGAACCGGTCGGCGGCCAGTTTCCAGAGCTGACGGCCGTCCCGGACGTCCCGGGCAATGACCACGCACTTCGCCGACTGCCCTGTGCCCACGCACTCCTTGTTGTAGACGACCTGTTGCTGGACGATGACGTCCTGGGTGTCCTCGGCCCGCCAGCGGGTGGCGCCGGTGACCGCGTCGAGCACCTCCAGCGGTCCTCCGTCGCTGGCGCTCGCGACGATCAGACCGTCGGTGACCGCGTACTGATAGCTCGTCGGGAACGGATGGCGCCACCGGTCCTGCCCGGTGGACCGGTCCACCGCCCGGAGTTCCCGCTCGTCGGGCACGATGATCAGCTGGCCGATCTGCGCCAGCTGATCGACGAGCCGGTTGACCGACACCGACCAGACCGGGTCGGGGCCCTCCTGCCCCGGCCGGCTGCCCCGGCCCCGTAGGGTCTCCTGGCTCGCCTCGACCTGCGGCGCAGGCTGCTCCGGCGGCTCCGCCCGAGGCCCGGCGCACGCGGCGAGCCCGAGGACCAGGCTCAGGGCCGCTCCGGCAAGGCTCCATCGGGGCAGGCGGTACGACGGTGACAACGGTCTCTCCCTCGATCGGCGGCGAAGGCCCCACCGTAGGACCCGCCCGCACCCGGAGAAGGCGTGACGCCGGAACTACCGGAAGGTGGCGCGGTCAGGGTGCCGACGGTTGGCGCGCAGGGCGGCCAGCACCACGCCCGGTGTGGCCAGCGACCTCGGATGCGCACGCATGGAGACGACCTCGTTGAACCGCCGCGCGACCGCCACGTCCGTGACGGTCGCCGTGACGATCTGCCGGCTGACCCAACTCGAGAAGCGGTGGCCGCGCGGGTAGGGCCCGTCGACGTGCGGCAGGGCCAGGTCGGCGGAGGTGGACGTCGACCACGCGGCGTCGACCACGACCCTCTGCCAGTCGAAGAACCGGCGCGCGGGCAGGCCCGGATCCGGCCGTGACCGCAGGTACGCCGACAGGCAGGCCGCGTGCAGGGCCGCCGCGGTCATCCCCTGCCCGTACACCGGGTTGAACGACGCGACCGCGTCGCCGACGCTCACCAGCCGGGCCGGGAACCGCTTGAGCGCGTGGAAGTCCCGCCGCCGGCTGTCGGCATGGCGGTAGGTCCGGACGTCGCCGAGCATCTCGTTCCCGGCGACGTCACCGAACTCCGGTGGGAACTGGTCCCGCAGCCGCCGCACGAAATCCTCGGCGGTGCTTCCCGGGCGGTTGTCGCCGTACCCGGCCATCATCGCCATCCACCGGCCGTCCTCGACGGCGAAGACCGCGGCACCGGCCACGTCCGGCGACGTCCCGGGACTGTGCAGCGCCATGACGACCGTGAGGTCGGGAGCCGGCTCCCGGCGTCGGAACAGGGCCGTCGCGTAGTTCAGGTTCACGGTCATCCGCCGCGTGACGGGGCGGTCCCAGCCGGCATGCTCCAGCCACTCGGACAGCCTGCTCGAGCGCCCCATGGCGTCCACCACGAAGTCACCGCTCTCGACGCCGGGCACCCCGCCGACGTCGCAGCGGACGCCGGTGGCCGCGCCACCGTCGAACACGAGACCCGTGGCGCGGGCCACGACCGTCTTGACGTTGGGCAGTCGAAGCACCTGCTGACGGATCAGGCCCTCCAGCAGCGGTCGGGTGCCCGCCAGGCTGTCGGCGTCGTCGGGCACGACAACCTTCAGCCGGCCGTCGAGGTAGGCGCGTCTGGTCCCGGGGGGAGCCTCGATCGCTCCCTGGGCCAGCGCCTCGTCGCGGAAGCCAGGAAACAGTCGTTCGAGCTGGAGGAAGCCACCGGGCAGGAGCGCGTGCAACTGCGTCCCCTGTGGCACGCCCCGCCGACCGCCGGTCAGATGCAGGTCGTCCCGGTCGACGACGACGACGCTCTCCGCGTGGTCGGACAACACCCGGGCGGCCAGCAGGCCGGCGACACTGCCGCCGACCACGACGGCCCTGCCCATGACCGGAGACTGCCGGGCGGCTGGTCGCACGGCGTTCAACGCGGCGAAGACCTTCGTCGAGGAGAGGGGCATCGTGCCCTCCAAGGGGGTACGAGAGGTGCCGCGCACGCGCCTGCCGAGCGGGCTGCGCGTACGCGGCCCACGGGGCGGACCGGCCGACATGACGCTCGTCGATGGTCGCACAGGCAGCGGGCGCCGCCCCGGCAGGTCGCCCACCAACCGGTCCTCGGTGCGCCTGCGCGACCATGACGAACGCGTGCCCGGGTCGGGGCGCGGGCGTCACCGCCACCAGGAGCGCGGCGGGAACCGCAGGATCCGGTCGTCGCCTGCCGCGGGAACGCCCCGGCCGTCACGGTTGCTGGTCGTCACCCACAGGGAGCCGTCCGGTGCGTACGCGACGGCGCGCAGCCGGCCGTAGGTGCCGACGAGTTGCGCGGTGGGCGTGCCGGTCCCGTCGAGCGGTACGACCCACAGCCGGGCGCCGCGCAGGGCCGCGACGTAGAGTGTCCTGCCCACGATCACCGCGCCGCTGGGCGACGCCTCGGCGGGCGTCCAGGTCACGATCGGGTCGCGGAAGCGCGGGTCGTCGGCCACTCCCTCCACCACCGGCCAGCCGTAGTTGCCGCCCGGCACGATGCGGTTGACCTCGTCGAAGCGGCTCGAGCCGAACTCGGTCGCGTAGAGCCGGCCCCGCCAGTCCCAGGCCAGGCCCTGCACGTTGCGGTGACCGAGGCTGTAGACCAGGGACCCGGCGGTCGGATTGCTCCACGGCACGCTGCCGTCCGACCGCATCCGCAGGATCTTGCCGTTGCGGTGCGACGGGTCCTGGGCGGTGGCCGGCTGGCCGGCGTCGCCGACGCCCGCGTAGAGCAGCCCGTCGGGGCCGAACGCGATGCGCCCGCCGTTGTGCGCGCCGGACCGCGCGAGCCCGGTGAGGACCGGCTGCTGGACCTGCGGCGCGGTGAGCCGGAAGCGGACGATCCGGTTGTCCGTGCCGGAGGTGAAGTACACGTACACGAATCCGTCGGTGCGGTAGCGGGGCGAGACGGCCAACCCGAGCAGGCCGGCCTCGCCCGCCGCGACGACCCCCGAGATCTGCGCGACCTGCTGCGGGGCCGACCCACGGCGTACCCGCAGGACCCGCCCGCTGTTCCGCTCGGTGACGAGCGCGCTGCCGTCGGGCAGGAAGTCCAGCCCCCACGGCGCTTCGAGGCCGGTGGCGACGGTCTCCGGTCGGGTGAAGTCGAATCCGCGCCAGCCGAGTCCGCGCTCGCCGGTGGGCTCGTGAGCGGTCGCCGTGGCGGGCGGCCCGGCGACGCTGACGCAGACGACGAGGGCGATACCGGCGACAAGGCTGCGTCTTCTCATGGCGTACCCCGGGTCTTCGACACACGCCAGTTGATGCCGGCGTCGCCCGCCAGGGACAGGCGAGCGCGACACCACTGTCCTCGTCCCGCCGTCTCGGGACCGTCACCGCGACGCCCGTCACGGAGACGCCGCGTGTGCGGCCGTCAGGCGACGCACCGGGACGGACCCCAGCCCGCGGGGCGGTCTCGCTCGGCTGTCGGCGAGGTGGCCCGGGCCGGCTATTTCACCTTGCGCGTCGACCGGGTCACGATGGCGTCGTACTCGGGGTGCTTCTCCAGCCATCCGCTGAGGTACGGGCAGATGGGCACCACTGTCCGGCCTCTGGCGCGGGCGTCGTCCATCACCGCTCGGGCCAGGGTCGATGCCACTCCCCGGCCCTCGAACTCCGCGTCGACCTCGGTGTGGGTGTAGGCGATGATGGTGCCGGTCAGCTGGTAGGTGACGACACCGGCCAGCGCTCCGGTCTCGTCCCGCGCCTCGAAACGCTCCCGCTCCGGCGCGTCTGTCACGGTGTACTGCACCAGGCCATCCAATCACGGAGCAGTCCACGGAACGGGCGGGGCCGCCGGGGTGCACCCGACGGCCCCGCCCGGCGCGGGTCAGTGCAGGAGGACGGGAACCTTCTCCTGCTCCCCCTGCTGACCGTCGAGCAGGTGCGACGGCTCGCGGCGACGGGGCAGGAACACGGCCGGGATGAACGTGGCCAGCACCAGCGCGAACCCGATCCAGAACGTGTTCGCGAACGCACCGGCGGCGAAGTCGAGGCCGCGGTCGATCAGCGACGGGTCGACGGGGAACTGCTGGGCCAGCTCCGGCTGCTGCTGGACGGCGGTGGCGAGGCCGGCTTCGGTGACCGGCTCGCCGCTCGGGTCGGTCACGCCGGGGATCGGTCGCGAGCCGTTCAGCTCGTTGGTGAGGATCACCGACATCACCGCGGCGCCGACGGACCCGCCGATCTGCTGGAGGATGTTGACCAGCGTGGAGCCGCGGGCGACCTCGTGGGCGTTCAGGGTCTTCAGCGCCGAGGTCATGATCGGCATCATGGTGCCGCCCATGCCGAGGCCCATGACGAACAGCGACCCGCAGAGCAACCAGTACGACGTGTCGGCGTCGAGCTGGGTGAAGGTGAAGTACCCGGCGGCGATGAGCACCAGCGCGAACGGCACGGTGCGACCGACGGGCACCCGGTCGGCCAGCATCCCGGCCACCGGCATCGTCATCATCGCGCCGATGCCCTGCGGCGCTATCAGCAGGCCGGCGGCCAGCGTCGACTCGCCGCGGACCAGCAGGAAGTAGCTCGGGAACAGAATGCCGGCGCCCATGAACGCGATGATGAACACGAACATGGTCACCGACGCGATGGTCAGGTTGCGGTTGGCGAACAGCCTCAGGTCGAGCAGGGGGTGCCGGGGCTTGAAGGAGTAGAGGACGAACGCGACGACGAGCAGGCCGCCGACCAGCATGGGCGCCCACACCTCGGGGTCGGTGAAGGTGCCGGCCTCGGGCAGCGTGGAGACGCCGTAGAGGAACAGGGCGAGGCCCGGCGAGAGCATCAGCATGCCGACGAAGTCGAACGACTCGGACGGCTCGGGGGCGTCCTTCGGCAGCGCCAGCGCGGCGTAGACGAGCGCGATGGCACCGATCGGCAGGTTGATCAGGAAGATCCAGTGCCAGCTCGCCGTGTCGATCAACCAGCCGCCGAGGATCGGGCCTCCGATGGGCCCGAGCAGCATCGGGATGCCGAGGACGGCCATCAGCCGGCCGATGCGGTTAGGTCCGGCCGCCCGGGTCATGATCGTCATGCCGATCGGCATGAGCATGCCGCCGCCAAGGCCCTGTAGCACGCGGTAGCCGATCAGCTGCCCGATCGTGTCGGCTGTGGCGCACAGCACGGACCCGATCGTGAACAGGGCCAGCGCGACCATGTAGAGGCGTTTGGTGCCGAACCGGTCGGCGGCCCAGCCGCTGAGCGGGATCACCGTGGCGAGCGCGAGCGTGTAGGCGGTCATCGTCCAGGCGACCTCGGCGTAGGTCGCGTCGAATTCGCGCTGGAAGGTCGGCAGGGCGACGCTGACGACCGTCACGTCCAGGATCGACATGATCGCGCCGAGGACGACGACCCCGGCCACCTTGAGGACCGCTCCGTCGAGCTTGTCCGAGGTCGCGATGGATTGCTGTGTCACAAAGTCTCCTGATCCCCGTTGGGGCCAGCGGGAGCTGGCCAGGCGCCGGTTCCGGTAGGCACGGCCCGGCGCGCGCTGTCACGTGCGCAGCGATGTCCGCGGGCAGACTAACGACCGGCGGTGACATTCGGCTTCCGGATTTCCGGCTGTCGAGGCCGACGTCACTCCGCACAAGTCGCGCCGAAAGGCCCACCCCAGAACGTTGAAAGCGGTCCCGCTATGCCGTCGGGTGGGGCGCGCCCGGCGCGGGACCCAGCGCCGCGAGTTGGATCTGCAACGCCAACCGCGTACGCGGCGACTCCAGATCGACGGCGACGACCTCCGCGAGGCGGCGCAGGCGGTACCGGAGCGTGTTGGGGTGCACGTGCAACTGCCGGGCGGCCCGCTTCGGGTCGCCCTGCTGCTCCAGCCAGGCCGCGATGGTGGCGACGTAGTCGGTGCCGTGCTGCCGGTCATGGGCGACGAGGTCCGGCAGCGGCCCGCCGACCAGCAGGTCGGCGCTCGGCACGGCGCGGACCACGCGGTGCACGACCACCTCCGCCCACTGGTCCTCGAACCGCAGCACCGGTCCCCGCTGCCGGGCCGGGCCGTGCAGCGCGAGCAGCTCCGCCGCCTCGGCCCGGGAGCGCGGCAGGTCCGTCAGGTTCCTGGCGACGCCGCCGGACGCGGCGTACAGGCCCGGGTCGTGCACGGCGATGTCGCGGATCAGCCGCTCCATCCAGCGCCGGGAACCGGGCGACTCGCCGTCGTCGACCAGGACGGCGAACAGGACGTCGCCGACGTCCGCGATCAGCGGTTGGCGCCACCCGTGGCGACGGGTGATCGACTCCCACATGGCCAGGTTGTCCACCATCTCCCCCGTGCCGCCGTGCGCGCCGAGCCCGACGACCCGCCACGGGCCCTCGGGCAGCGCCAACTCCTCCCGGCCCATCCGACCGGGCGCCCGCAGGGCGGCCCGCAGCCGGTCGGCCGACACCCGGCGCGCGACGTCGGCCTGCACCCGCAGGCGGAGCAGGTGCAGCGCCAGCACGGACGCCGCGCCCTGGAGGTCACGCAGCCGCGCGGCGGGGACCGGGCCCTCGACGACGGCCCAGATCGAGCCGAGCAGCTCGCCCCCGGCCCGGATCGGGATGATGAGCCGGGGCAGCGTCCCGTCGGGCCCCTGCGGCACGAAGATCAGCTCGCTGCCGGTCGCCAGTTTGCGGAAGACGCCCCGGGAGCGGAAGTGCGCGACCACGTTGCCGGGGGCGCGCCGCCCGACGATCGTCGAGACGCGCGCCGGGTCGGTGCGGTCCTGACGTGACGAGTACGCCAGCACCCGGGACTGGGCGTCCTCGATCGTCACCGGCGCGTCGACCACGGCGGCGGTCGCGTCGGCGAGGGCGAACAGCTCGTCGTACACCCCGGTCTCCCCGGTGTCGGCCGGGCCGGGCGCGACGGCCCGGTCGATCACCCCGCGCAGCAGCCAGACGAGCTGGGCCCACGAACCGTGGCTCTGCAGCTCGACCAGGGTCAGCCGCCGCTCGGCGGCGGCCGCCGTCACGGCGGGGTGCCCGGCCAGCGGAGGCTTGAGCACGAGGCCGGCGGCCCCCGCTTCGGCGTAGCGTGCGACGACGGCGAGCGCCTGCTCCGGGGTGCCGATGCCCGCACCGAGCACGAGGTCGCCGCTCTGGCCGCTCGTGGCCTCGTCGACCTCGGCGAGGGTCACGTCGCGGACCTCGGCCTCGTCGGCGGGTACGACGACCTTGAGCAACGCGGCGCCGACCGCGTCCACCACGCCAGCCACGGTGATCACGAACAGATTGTGCCTCGTCCTTGTTCGCTCCGGCCAATCGTCGGGACAAGCCTTGGCCTGCCGGAACAATGACGTACCGGCGGGTCGGGGACAGGATGGGCGCGATCCCGGTCGCCCCGAAGGAGAGACCGGTTGCCCTGAAGGAGAGAAACCGATGCCCCCGATCGAGTCCGCCCCCGCCCCCCAGCGCGTCGCCGTCGTCGGCGCGGGGATGGTCGGGCTGGCCACCGCCTGGTTCCTGCAGGAACGGGGCGTCCAGGTCACCGTGCTCGACCGTACCGGCGTGGCGGCGGGCGCGTCGTGGGGCAACGCCGGCTGGCTCACCCCCGGCATCACCACTCCCCTGCCGGAGCCGGCGGTGCTGCGCTACGGGCTGCGGGCCGTCCTGAGCCCGTCGTCGCCGGTCTACGTGCCGCCGCGCGCCGACGCCCGGCTCCTGCGGTTCCTGACCGGCTTCGCCCGGCACAGCACCCCGTCGAAGTGGCGCACCGCGATGCGGGCGTTCATCCCGATGAACCGGCGCGCGTTGGAGTCGTTCGACGCGCTGGCTGCCGGCGGGGTCGGGGCGATGACGCACGAGGCGAAGTCGTTCATGGCCGCGTACCGGACCGAGGCCGAGCGGTCGGTCCTGCTGGACGAGCTGGCGCACATCCACTCCGCCGGCCAGGCGATCGAGTTCGACGTCCTGACCGGGGCCGAGGCGCGCGAGGTGGAGCCGTCGCTGTCGGACAACGTCGGCGCCGCCATCCGCCTGCACGACCAGCGGTACATCAACCCCGGGCAGTACGTGCACGCGCTCGCCGACTCCGTCCGCGCCCGCGGCGCGTCGATCGTCGCCGGCGCCGACGTCACCGACATCCGCGACGAGGGCACCGGGGTCCGGGTGGTCACCTCCGCCGGCACGGACGAGCGCTACGACGCGGTGGTGCTGGCGACCGGCACCTGGCTCGGTGAGCTGGGTCGGCGCTTCGGCGTCCGGACCGTCGTGCAGGCCGGCCGCGGGTACAGCTTCAGCGTCGCGATCGAGCACATGCCGGCCGGTCCGGTCTACTTCCCCGCGCAGCGCGTCGCCTGCACGCCCCTCGGGGACCGGCTGCGCGTCGCCGGGATGATGGAGTTCCGCAGGGCCGAGGCGCCGCTCGACCGGCGCCGCATCTCCGCCATCGCCGAAGCCGCGCGGCCGCTGCTGCGGGGCGCCGACCTCGACGCCCGCGCCGACGAGTGGGTGGGCGCGCGGCCCTGCACCCCCGACGGCCTGCCCCTGATCGGCCGGACCCGCTCGCCGCGCGTGTTCGCCGCCGGCGGCCACGGCATGTGGGCCTGGACGACCCGGTGCTTGGCGTCGGTCCACGGCTCGGCCAGCCAGATGATGGTG
>NZ_JBFAVI010000148.1:0-17026 GCF_040679695.1 Micromonospora sp. NPDC052213 | reverse complement strand
CGAGCGGCGCAGGCTCAGGGATCGCGTCAGGCGGCGCTCTCCGCCGCCGGAGCGTGCCGGCGCAGCCTTCTGGGCCGACGAGCGGACGACGTCGCGTGCGCTGCCGGTGTTCCGGCTGCCGCGGAATACGCGGCTGCGGGTGACGCAGACTCACCCTTGGGCTCCCGGTCGACGTCCGCCTGCCGCACGACGAGCAGGTCCAGTTCGCCGCCGTAGGGTTCCGACTGCTCGCCGATGCGGCCCGCATCCAAGATTCTGTGGGCGTTGCCGCGGGGTGATTCATCGGTGGCGTGCCTGGCCGAGCTGGTCGGCGAGGCGCCGACCGCGGTGAGCCGTCGCCTCGCGTAACTGCGCCTCGCCAGGTTGGTGCGCGGCCGGTGCGAGGGACATTCGTCAGCTACTCCGCTGCCGACGTGCACGTGCAGCGACTGCTGGCTGAAGCGCTCTCTCACGCCGACCGTCACGAGAGCCCTCTCCG
Organism: Micromonospora sp. NPDC052213; assembly: GCF_040679695.1. Classification (NCBI taxonomy): domain Bacteria; kingdom Bacillati; phylum Actinomycetota; class Actinomycetes; order Micromonosporales; family Micromonosporaceae; genus Micromonospora; species Micromonospora sp. NPDC052213. Next base: position 16,548 of record NZ_JBFAVI010000148.1, on the reverse strand, counting down.
GCCACCGGCCGGGGCACCATCCGCGCCCGACCCGGTTCAGGTCGTACTGACGCCGTCGACCGTCCGGGGGACGCGGAGTGGGTTGGCCTCGCGCAGCTCCGGCGGAAGCAACGGGTCCGGGACGTTCTGGTAGCAGACCGGGCGCAACCAGCGCTCGATCGAGGTGCTTCCCACCGAGGTCGAGCCGCTCGTGGAGGCCGGGTACGGTCCGCCGTGGTGCATGGCGGGGGCGACCGTCACCCCAGTGGGCCAGCCGTCCACCACGACCCGTCCCGCGATCTCGCTCAACCCGGCGACCAGGTCCGCCGCCGCGTCGTCCCGTTCGTCGGCTGCCAGGTGCACCGTCGCTGTGAGGTTGCCCGGCAAGGCGTTGAGCACCGTGTCCCGTTCGGCTGTCGAGCCGTAGCGGACCAGCACGGTGACCGGTCCGAAGCACTCCTCGAGCAACTCCCGGTACGCCTCTCCGTCGAGCCGCGACGCCGCGACGGTCAGTACGCCCGGCCGCACGGCCAGCGGCACTGCGTCATCGCCGGCCTCGCCCGCTCCGAGCGGTTCCGCCACTCCTGGTAGCGCCGCGCGGGCGCGTACCCCGGCGAGGAACGCCTCCCGCATGCGCGGGTCGAGCAGTGGCCCGGACGGGACCGCCGCCGCGACGACCGCCTGGACGACGGCGTCACCCGCTGGTCCCTCGGGCAGCAGGACGAGACCCGGCTTGACGCAGAACTGGCCCATGCCCTGCGTGTACGAGGCTGCCAGCCCCGCTCCGATCTCCTCTGCCCTGGTTTCGGCTGCGCGTTCGGTCACCACCACCGGGTTGAGGCTGCCCAGCTCGCCGTGGAACGGGATCGGCCGCGGCCGGGAGGTTGCGATGTCGAACAAGGCGCGGCCGCCGCGCACCGAGCCGGTGAACCCCACGGCCGCGGTGAGGGGATGGCGTACGAGTTCCGGGCCGGCGTCGAAACCGTGGACCAGGCGGATAACGTCCTCGGGTAGTCCGACCTCGGCCGCCGCCGACCGGAGAATCCGGGCGCAGAGGACGGAGGTGGCGGGATGGTCCGGGTGTGCCTTGACCACGACGGGGCACCCCGCGGCCAGAGCGCTCGCGGTGTCGCCGCCTGGCACGCTGAACGCCAGGGGGAAGTTGCTCGCCGCGAAGACGCCGACCACGCCCAGCGGCACCTTGTAGCGACGCAGGTCGGGGCGAGGTGCGGGCTGCGCCGACGGGTCGGCGTGGTCGATGATCACGCCCAGGTAGGTGCCGGCCGCGACCACGTCCGCGAACAGGCGCAGCTGGTAGCACGTGCGGGCGAGTTCGCCGCTGAGCCGCACCTGGCCGAGCGCCGACTCCGCGTCGGCGGTCGCGATGATCTCCTCGCCGTTCGTCTCCAGGAGCGCGGCGGCTGCGCGAAGCAGGTCCGTACGCGCGGCGCGGTCTTGCAGTGCCGCACCGGCGGCTGCCGCCGTGCGTACCGCCTGGTCCACATCGTGCGCTGTCGACTCGGCCGCCACGCGCTCGCGCGGTCTGCCGGTACGCGGGTCGACGCTCAACACGTCATTCACCGTATCGTCCTCTTTCTTCCATCTCGGCGGGCGTCGTGTCCTCGGCCAGGGCAGCGAGCTCTCCCAGGGGCACCGGCACAGCGAGGCTGCGGGTGGCCAGCGGGCGCAGGTCGTCGGTCGTGGTCTCACGTCCGGTGAGCCAGGCCGCGATCTCTGCGGTGGCGAGGCCGCACACCCGTCCCTGGCACCAGCCCATCCCAGGCCGGGCCAGCATCTTCAGCGTGCGGGCGTCCTCTGCGCCGAGGTGGTCGTGTGCCCGGCGCAGGTCGCGGTATGAGACCTCCTCGCAGCGGCAGACCAGCGTCGTCTCCGACAGCCACTCGGGCCATGCGCGTGGCAGCGGATAGGTGCGGTGCATGGCGGCGGCGAACCTGCGGCCCCGCCGGACGGCCCGCCGCAGCCACCTCATCAGCGCCCGGTCGGTCGGGCGGCCGTGCGCGTCGGCGAGGGCGAGCGCGGCCAGCCGCCCCTCGTGGACGGCCAGCGCCGCGCCGCCCACACCGGTCGCCTCACCGGCGACGTACAGTCCTTCGACGCTGCTGCGCTGACGGTCGTCGACGGCCACGACGAGCGATCCGTCGGTGTCCATCGCCGTTTCGGCATCGAGCATGAGCGGCAGTTCGAGCGAGGGGGTGAAGCCCCAACCGAGTGCGACGAGGTCGGCGGCGATCTCCTCGTCCGGCCCGGTCGGGCGGCCGTCGCGGTCCACCCGGGCGACCCGGACCGCCTCCGCCCGGTCCTTTCCGAGTACCTCACGGATCACGGTCCTCGTCCGGTACGGGATGCGGTGTCGGGCCATCAGCGTCGCGTACTGCAGTGCCTCGACGCCCTTGGCTGGCGCGGACATGGCGCCGAGCGGATCGCGTAGCCAGCCCAGCGTCGCGTTGGCCTCGATGACGGCTGCGACGGTCACTCCGGCACGCGCGAGGCCGGTGGCCACGGGAAGCAGGAACGGGCCGGTGCCGGCGATGACCGCCCGCCGCCCCGCCGCCGTGCGATGCCCCTTGAGCAGGGCCTGCGCTCCCCCCACGGTCATCACGCCGGGCAGGTCCCAGCCGGGCACGGGTAGTTGCCGGTCGTATCCTCCTGGGCACAGGATCAGCGTTCGCGCGACGAGCGTGCGGTCCGCGCCGTCCAGCGGCGTGACGGTGGACGTGGCGGCTGTCATCCGGAGCGTGAAGGTCCCACCGGCGTCGCGGGTGATGAGAAAGACCTGGTGGCCGGGGAGGTAGCGGACCTGGCCAGTTGTGCGGAGGGCGTTCAGGCGGTCCCGCAGCCGGGTGAAGACCGACCGGCCGTGGTGGCCGACGCGATCGTCGGGACGGGCGTGGGCCTCGTCGTAGTGCCGCCAGTACTGCCCGCCGGGTTGCGCGGCGGTGTCGATGAGGGTGACCTCGAGGCCGGCCTCGGCGGCTTCGACGGCGGCGGCGAGGCCGGCTGGCCCCGCGCCGACCACGGCGACGTCAGGCACGTGCGGCATCGCTGTCCCCCCGGTCGCCGGCGTCTGGTGTGTCCGGCCCGGCGTCGTCGCCGAGGCGCATGCCGTCGGCGGCGGTGACGAGACAGGCGCGCTGGTCGGGAACGCCGTCGACGGTGATGAGACAGTCGAAGCAGATGCCGATGCCGCAGAACAGTCCTCGCGGCGTGCCGCCCCTGCGGGTGGTGCGCCAGCTCGTGATTCCGGCGGAGATCAGCGCGGCGGCGACGCTCTGGCCCGGCTCGGCCGGCACGACGGCACCGCGGAATGTCATCTGGAGTGTCATGCGAAGACCTCCTCGTCCTGCGCGAAGCGGTCCGGTGCGAACGGCGTGAGATTCAGGTCGGTCCGCTCCCCCACGAGCGCTTGGGCGATCAACTTGCCGGTGCCGACGGACAGACCGATGCCTGCGCCCTCGTGGCCGCAGGCGTGCCAGAGGCCGGGTGCGCGGGTGTCCGGACCGATGACGGGTAGATGGTCTGGGCAGTAGGGACGGAAGCCGAGGTAGGTGCGCATCACCCGGATCTGCCGGAGCATCGGGAACAACGCGATGGCCTTGGCGGCGAGCGAGCCGACAGCCGTAACGGACATGGTCCGGTCGAGTCCGACGCGCTCACGTGACGCGCCGATGAGGATCGTGCCGCCAACGGTTCCCTCGACCACGGGCGAGGTTTGCAGTGCCGCGTCGGAGCTGCCCACGTCGGCGACGTACTCGGCGGCGTACACCTTGTGACGGATCGTCCGGGGCGGCATCGGCTGGGTGACCAGGACGAAGCCCCGTCGGGGTAGCACGGGGACACGCACTCCGGCGAGGCCGGCGATGTCGCCGGCCCACGTGCCGGCGGCGTTGAGCACCGCGCTGGCCGGGATGTCTCCTGTCGAGGTGCGTACGCCCGTCACCCGCGGGCCGTCGCGGAGGAACCCCGTCACCTCGGTGTGCGTACGCACGCGCGTGCCGCGCTCGCGGGCCAGCCCTAGCAGGTGGGCCGCCACCAGCATCGGCTGGACCTGGGCATCCTGTGGGTAGTAGGCGCCACCGGCGAGCCGCGGCGACAGATGCGGCTCGTAGTCGCGCAACTCGGCTCGCGGGACGTCGCGAACCTCGACACCGCAGCGGCGCTGGTGGACGGTGAGCTCGCGCAGTGCGGCGCGGCTCTGCTCCGATGCCGCGACGACCAGCCCGCCCTTGGCTTCGAACTCCCACAGGTCGCCGTGCTCGGCGAGGTCTTCGCGCCAGACGCGCTGCGAGTACAGTGCCAGGTCCAGCTCGGGGCCGGCCTGTTTGTCGGACACCAGCACGTTGCCCTCGCCGGCGCTGGAGGTGCCGCCGGCGATCGCCCCGCGCTCGACGACGACCACCCGCAGGCCCGCCAGTGCCGCGAAGTACGCGCTGGCAGCGCCCACCACTCCTGCCCCGACGACCACCAGGTCCGCGCTCACGCCGTCGCCTCCCCACGGTGGATGGCGGCGTGGGGCTCGACCGTGCTGTGCCCGAGGGTTCGCTCGCTGCGCTCGGTCATGCCGCCCCGCTTCGCCTCATGGGGCGTCCCTGGCGCTGTCTGCCCACAGACCGCGAACGTGGCCGATGTGGCGGTGCATCAGCAGTTCGGCCCCGGACGGGTCGCGGGCTTCGACGAAGTCCAGGAGCTCGTGGTGCTCCGCCGCCGAGCGGACCAGTCTGCCGCTCTCCAACAGGGGGGTCAGGCCGAGCAGCCGGGTCCGCGAGCGCAGGTCGGACACGACGTCCATCAGGAACCGGTTGCGGCTGTAGCCGAGCAGGGTCAGGTGGAAGACGTGGTCGGCCTCGATGTAGCCGACCAGGTCGCCGCGCTCCGCCGCGTCGACGATGGCCTGTGCGAGTGCCCTCAGCTCGGGGAAGTCCGCCTTCGGGATCACCGTCACGACATTGCGCACGGTCGGCGGCTCGATGAGCAGCCGCACGGCGGCCAGGTTGTCGAGGTCCTCCTCGGACACCTCGGTGATGCGGAAGCCCTTGTTCGGGTGAGGTACGGCCAGGCCGCTCTTCACCAGGTCGAGCATGGCTTCCCGCACGGGTGTGGGTGATACGCCGAGCTGCGCGCCGAGCGCTGGAGCCGAGTACACCACGCCGGGTTCCAGCTTGCCGGAGATGATCGCCGCACGCAGGGCCTCCCTGATCCTGTCGCGGAGGTTCTCTCTGCGACCGATGTCGGGAAGGTCCGGGACGGGCACGGGGCTCACAGCAGGAATCCTGCGGGGAACGGGTCGGTGGGGTCGAGGTGGAGCTGTGCCGTCGCGGTGACCCATGCCCTGCCCGTGATCGACGGCAGGACGGCAGGGAGCGACCCGACGGTGGTCTCGCCGAGCAGCCGCCCGGTGAAGCGGGTGCCGATGAACGACTCGTTGACGAAGTCCTCGCCGATGCCCAGTTCGCCGCGCGCCCACAACTGCGCCATCCGGGCGCTCGTGCCGGTGCCGCATGGGGACCGGTCGAACCAGCCGGGGTGGATGGCCATGGCGTGTCGCGACAGTTTGGCGGTGGAGCCGGGGGCCTTCAGGTAGACGTGGTGGCAGCCGCTGATGTCGTCACGTTCCGGGTGCACCGGCCGGTCCTGCTCGTTCACCGCATCCATGATCGCCAGGCCCGCGGCGAGCAGGTCGCCGGCGCGGGCGCGGTCGAAGGGCAGCCCGAGGTCCGCCAGGTCGACGATCGCGTAGAAGTTTCCGCCGAAGGCCATGTCGTAGTCGACCGCGCCGACGCCCGGGACCTCGACCTTCCGGTCGATCGCGTACGCGAAAGACGGAACGTTCTGGATGGTGACCGACTCGGCCGCGCCGTCGCGCACCGTCACGGAGGCGACGACCAGGCCGGCGGGAGTGTCGAGCCTGATCGTGGTCACCGGCTCGACGACGGGCACCATCCCGGTCTCGACGAGGACCGTCGCGACGCCGATCGTGCCGTGGCCGCACATCGGCAGCAGTCCGGAGACCTCGATGAAGAGCACACCGTAGTCGGCGTCGGGACGGGTCGGCGGTTGCAGGATCGCGCCGCTCATCGCGGCGTGGCCGCGTGGTTCGTACATCAGCAACGTGCGGACGTCATCGCTGTTCTCCACGAACCACAGCCTGCGCTCGGCCATGGTTGCTCCGGGGATGGCGCCCACGCCGCCGACGACGACCCGGGTGGGCATGCCCTCGGTGTGCGAGTCGACAACGTGGAACGTGCGGCGGGATCTCATCTGTAGCCCTTGGCGAGCACCGCTTCGGTGTCGGCGATGATCTTGGCTGCCAGTTCGGACGGCAGCGGCAGGCGTGGCGGACGGCAGGCGCCGCCCTTGCGGCCGGCGACGTCCATCGACAGTTTGATCGACTGGACGAACTCGGTCTTGGAGTCCCAGCGCAGCAGCGCGTGCAGGTCCCGGTAGATCGGCAGGGCCTTGGCGATGTCCGCGGGGTCGCCTGAGGTGACCAGCCGGTAGAGCTCCACGGTGCTCTCCGGGATCGCGTTCGGGTAGCCGGCGATCCAGCCGACGGCTCCGGCGATACCCAGTTCGAGCAGCACGTCGTCGGCGCCGACCAGAATGTCCAGGCCGGGGGCCAGTTCGCTGATCTCGTACGCTCTGCGCACGTCGCCGGTGAACTCCTTCACGCCGACGATCAAGCCATCCTGGAACAGTTCGGCAAGCAGCGCAGGCGCCAGGTCGACCTTGGTGTCGATGGGGTTGTTGTAGGCGACGACAGGCAGTCCGGCGCGCGCGACCTCGCGGTAGTGCTCGACCACTGCCTCGCGGTCGGCGCGGTAGGCGTTGGGCGGCAGCAGCAGGACGGAGGTGGCTCCGGCCTCGGCGGCCTGCTCGGCCCAGCGGCGGGCCTCGAGGGCGCCGTAGGCGGCGACGCCGGGCATGACGCCGAATCCGGCGGGGGCGGCCTGTACGGCGGTCTCGACGACGCGCTCCCGCTCCTGCGGGGTCAGCGTCTGGTACTCGCCGAGGGAGCCGTTGGGCGTCACGCCGTCACAGCCTCCAGCGGCGAGGAACCCGACGTGCTCGGCGAACGCGTCGTAGTCGACGGAGAGGTCGTCGTGGAGGGGCAGCGCCGTCGCGACGTGCACGCCGCGCCAGGGCTTTGCGGGGGTGGTCACTGCTGGCTCCTCATCGGTCGTACGGGGAAGGTACACAGTGCAATGTCACATAATCACTGCATGGCCATCCACTTCTCCAAGCCGTCGGCCTCCAGCGGCAGCGCACTGGACAACACCTCCGAACCGTCGGGCGTGACCAGCAGGTCGTCCTCGATACGCACACCGATCCCGCGCAGCTCCGGAGGCACGGTCAGGTCGTGCGGATGGAAGTACAGTCCGGGCTCGACCGTCAGCACCATGCCGGGCGCCATAGCCGCACCCTGATAGGCGTCCTCCGCAGCTCGGCCGCAGTCGTGCACGTCCAGCCCCAGGTGATGGCCAACTCCGCACACCAGGTAGCGCCGGTGGTGTTGCCCGGTGTCGGACAGCGCCTCGTCCACGGAGACCGGCAACAGTCCCCAGTCCGCCAGGCCCCGCGCGATCACCTCCATCGCCGCGTGATGGAACTCGGTGAACCGGCGGCCCGGGCCCACCGCCGCCAACCCGGCTCTGTGGGCCTGTTCCACCAGGTCGTGTACCTGCCGCTGCGCCTGCGAGAACCGCCCGGAGGCGGGAAACGTCCGGGTGACATCGGCGGTGTAGTAGCTGTTGACCTCGACCCCCATGTCGAGCAGGAGCACCTCGTCCGGCAGCACCGGGCCGTCGCAGCGCACCCAGTGCAGGGTGGGCGCGTGCCGGCCGCTACCGACGATCGTGGTGTAGCCGGGGCCGTTGCCGTACGCCCGGGCGTACCGGTCGAAGGTGCCCTGCAGCCACCGCTCCCCGGGCCCCGCGATCGCGGTGGGGATCTCGCGGACGACCGCGGCGAAGCCCTCGACGGTGCGGTCCACCGCCTCCCGGAGCTGCCCGATCTCCCACTCGTCCTTGTACATGCGCAACTCGGCGAGGGTCCGCGCGACCTCCTCGTCCCGGGTCACGTCCTCGGTGAGTTCTGCGCGCGGCCGAACCTCGACGTTCAGCGCCCGCGCCCAGTCGGCCAGCCCCGGCGCCGCGCCCACCCACAACTCGCCGTAGCGGGCGTCGGCGAAGAACCCGGGGTCACCGGGCTGGGCCGGCGACGGCAGGTAGAGAGTGGCGTCGCCGCCGCGCAGCACCACGACGGCGTTCTCGACCGAGCAGCCGGTCGTCCAGACGAAGTCACTGTCCGGACGGAAGTCGTAACTCGTGTCGTTGCTGCGTACGGGCGCCTCCCCCGCCGCCAGCACGACGGTGCGGCCCGGGAGGGCCTCGGCCAGGCGGGCCCGGTGGGCGGCGGCCGCCTCGGCGGCGCCGGGCACGACCGACGGGGTGCGGTCGGGCACGTCCCAGCCGGTGGCCATGTACTCCGTGAACGCCGCGACGTCGGACAGCTTCGGCGGCTTGCCATCACGCAACGGAAATTCCCTCCTGCCGTGGAGCGGACGGGTTCCTGTCAGCTCCATCGATGTCTCTGACTCCTGCGCCCATTTCGCGGAGCATCTCGGTCAGCCGGGCGAAGACCCGGTCGTCCTCGCGTAGGCCGTCGTGTTCGTACTCGTTGGTGATCCAGGTCCGGACGTTGCCCACCCGGGACGCCGTGTCCATCTGCAGACCCGCGTCCACGTACATGTCGTCGTGGTAGACGGCGGCCACCACCGGGATCTCGTTGGCGGCCAGCCGGTCGAGGTCATAGAGCGGCGGCCACTCGTCCCGGACCGCCAGCGCTTCCACGGCGTCGCGGAACGGACGCAGCTCGGCGATCTCCTGGAACATCCAGGGGTAGATCATCTCGCCGGTGAACAGCAGCGGCCTGGCTTCCTCGGCGAACTGCGGATGCCTCTCCCGCTCCGCCTGGGCCGCCCAGCCGGTGGCAGCGGTGCCATGTCCGTAGATGCTCTCGTGCAGGGCCGCGAACAGCGGGTTGTCACTGTACGCCGTCCTGGCCAGCACCTGGTGCAGGAACGTCGCGGACAGCTCGCCCCCAGCGAACGCCTCATCGAGCAGCCAGTGCATGCGCTCGTATCCGGGCTTCATGCCGAGGTCGATGCCGAGCGACTGCAACCGTCGGACCGTGAGCACATCGCCGTCGGGCAGCAACACGTCGCCTTCGGCCAGCCGATCGGCGATCCGACCCACGTGCGCGACCTGGTGCGGGTACCGCCGGTAGAACTCCCTGTTCTTCGCCTCGACTCGCGGGTAGGTACGCCTGTAGACCTCCGCCGCCGACGGGTCGAGACCAGGCAGGCCACCGGTGACGTAGCAGGCGCTCAGGCCCTCCGGAGCCTTCGACAGGTACGTCAGCGTGACGAAGCCGCCGTACGACTGTCCGAGGGTGGACCAGGGCCCGCCGCCGAAGACGGACTTTCGCAGGTGCTCGTGGTCGGCCACGATCGAGTCAGCCCGGAAGCACGCGAGGAAGCGGGCAGCCTCCTCCGCCGTCGTGAAGGCGCTCATCCGGCGGCCATCGACGCGGGTGCTGCGGCCAGTGCCACGCTGGTCGACCAGGACCACGCGGTAATCGCGCAGTGCCAGGCCGAGCCAGCCGAACCGGGTGAGCGGACGGGGGCCCTTCCCGCCGGGTCCGCCCTGCAGGTAGACCAGGCACGGCAGGTCCTCCCCGGCCCGCATGGGATCGACGATCTCACGGGCGAAGACCTGGATGCTGCCGCGCGTCGGGTCAGACCAATCGAGCGGCACCTCGCTGACGTGGTCCCGGATGCGCATGCCAGGGATCGTGTAGGTCGCGGTGACGGTCATCGGCACCTCCTTTCGCCGCTGCGGCCGGCGGAACCTCTGTCGCCCCTGCGGCACCGAACACGATCACCACCTGCTGCGGGCACGCACGCCTCAATCAGTAAGGTGTGCCATTGCACTGATCGTAGGTGGAGATCCAGCATCTGCCAAGCCGTGCTGCGGCGCCGACCAGCGAGGGCGTGCCAGGCAGCGGCCGCTCCCCGGGTGGCTGGTGGCCACCCGTGAACCGTCTTGTCGCGACGTGCGGATAACAGGTGACGCTTCCCTGCTCCGCGAGAGGCCTTGCGTGAAAGAACTCAGACCAACGTTGGACGCCGATGTCGGCGCGGTGACGGACGCAGCGATCATCGAGAGCTCCGTGCAGGACCCGGAGACCTTCTCGACGATCTTCGACCGACACGCACCGCACATCCACCGTTACCTGGCGCGGCGCCTCGGTGTGCCGGCTGCGGACGACCTGGTCGCGGAGACGTTCCTCGCGGCGTTCCGCCGCCGGGACCGCTTCGAGACCACCTGTCCGAACGCAATGCCGTGGCTGTACGGGATCGCCACCAAGATCGTCGGCCAGCACCGGCGAAATGAGGAGCGCGAGTACCGGCTGCGACAGGCGTACGTCCCCGCGACGACCGAGGCATCGCATGCCAACCGGGTCGCCACCACGGTGACGGCGCAATCACTACGCCGGCCCCTCCTCGAGGCGCTGGCCACGCTCTCCGACGGAGATCGCGACGTGTTGCTGCTGATCGCTTGGGAGGAACTCGGGTACGACGAACCTGGCCATCGACGCACGGCTCGGGCGAAATCGTGCTCGTCTTCCACCCCGAGACCTACACCTTCCTCGGAGTGGGCGGGGCCGGCAGGCGGATCGGCGGTGTCGGCCCTCGCCATCGTTGACCGAGTCGGCCAGAGGACCTGACACCCGTCCCAGCGGCCGGCCGCCTCCCAAACATGAACTGTCCAGCCACTGGATGCGGACAACGGATGACGCTCTTCTGCGAAAGGCCTACCATGCGACTCCTACGACGGCGGACGAAGAATGTCGGCGACAGTGCATTGACAGACGCCGACATCATCGCTTGGTCCGAGGAGGATCCCGAAATCTTCTCGACGATCATCGACCGGCACGCGCGGCGCATCCATCGTCACCTAGCGCGACGCTTCGGTGTGCCGGCCGCAGACGAACTTGTCGCTGAGACATTCGTCGCGGCGTTTCGTCTTCGGAATCAGTTCGACATCACCCAGTCCGACGCTCGACCCTGGCTTTACGGGCTCGCCACCGATCTGGCCAACCAGCACCGGGCGGCAAGGCAGACCTCCCGCCGTTCGCCAAGGTGACCTACCGCAAGCGCAACATGGTCGGACGCTGCATCAACCGGCTCAAACGGTGGCGAGACGCCCGCGCGCTTACGTGATCGCTGACGCGGCTCGGACTCTGCCGCACACGCTGCGCCGCGTCGATGTTGGCGACGAAGCCCTGGCCGAGTTGGAAGTGCTCGTCGGGTTCGACGACGACCTGGCCGGCGAGGCCACCCGCATCAGCAACCGCATCCGCGGGCTGCTGACCCAGATCCATCCCGCGCTGGAACGAGTCCTCGGCCCGCGAGTGCAGCACAAGGCGGTGCTGGAGTTGTTGTCGCAGTGCGGCGGCCAGGCCGGGCTGCGCAAGGCCGGGCGCCGCAAACTGCTGTCAATCGTGTCCAAGAGCGCGCCGCGCATGGGCGAACGTCTCGTCGAACACATCATGGCCGTCCTCGACGAGCAGACCGTTACCGTTCCCGGCACCGCTGCTGCCGAGATGATCCTGCCCCGGCTGGCCGACAGCCGGCGCGACGTCCTGCAACAACGCAACCAAGTCGCCAACGAGGTCGACAGGACGCTTGATGCGCACCTCTTGCCGAGGTCCTGACCTCGATGCCCGGCATCGGCGTCAGGACCGCAGCGAGGATCCTGCTCGAAGTCGGCGACGGCACCGCCTTCAAGACGCCCGGCCATCTGGCCGCCTACGCCGGCCTGGCGCCAGTATCCCGCCGCTCAGGCAGCAGCATCCGTGGTGAACACCCTGCTCGCGGGTGCACGCGTTCTTCCTTGCCGAGTTTGCGTTCTTGGCCGACCCTGCCAGCCGCGCCCACTACGACCGCAAGCGCGCCCAAGGCAAACGCCACAACACCGCCCTCATCTGCCTCGCCCGCCGCCGCGTCGATGTCCTGTTCGCCATGCCCCGCGACAAGTTCCCCTACCAGCCGCGGCCCTACCATCACCGGCATGATGGAGTTCGACCTCAACGACTTCGTCACCGCAGTGGCCGCCCGACGCACACAGTGGCAAGCAGCGGGAGTCCATTGGCGGCTGCATCACGGACCCACCCGCTCCAAATCGTCTTCTTGGGTCGACTGCACCACTGCTCATCACTTGGCCCAGTTGATCCTCTGGACCAGTGGCGAAGCCGACCTGGAGGTAGGCGACATCTTGACCGGAGCCATCACCATCACTTACTACGAGATGAGCAACACCGCAGAACTCGCCACTTGCCTCGACGACCTCACCCACCGGCTGACTGGCCCCGCGTCCCGGGCTTGGCGGAAGCCATAGGGAGACCCCTCCCGACGGCCACGTCGCCTGGATCGGCGACGATCAGCAAGACCTGGACGGTCACTTCTCCCGCTGGTTCGGCATGCCCGCCAACTGATTCCGCCTGAGCAACCGCACCCGAGTTCCAGCAGCGGGAAGGCATTGCACATGTACGCCGTGTCGGCGTCCCGCGCGCGGCCGATCTCGTCGAGACTGATCCCGATCGCCATCGCGGCGACCACGCCCGCCGACACTCGCTGGGGTGCGGATAGCGGAGCTGGCGCCGGACTTGATCTTGTACTCGGAAGTGCTTATCTGCACTTTCTTCGGCGTCAACCACCGGCTCTAACGTGCTTGACGGGACGCGCTGCTTGCTGAAGCGGCGTGTGGGGTGGCATCATCGCGGCCATGATCGAGAGAATCGAGTCCTCCGTCCGCCGGTGAGCGTGACGACCGAGCCTGGACTGCTCGGACCCCAGATCACTCTGTTCGAACACGCTCTACGTCTCCATCAGCAACATCCCGACGGTGTTCTGCCTCGCGACGGTGAGCCGTATCCGGACGAAGAGCGTCATCGCTCGCGGCCGTCAACCCGGCGTGCGAGGGATCGACGACTCGACGGAGCCGATGTCGCTGTCATCCTCGACAGTCACTTCAGTCAGCCTGACGCGCAGGCGAGTGAACTTGTCGACGCCTTCCGCGATGCCCACGTCCCAATCCATCGCAACGACCACATCGTTGCCGCGGCGCTGCGCGCGGACCGGCAGCGAGTGCGGCAGACCGGCCGGTGGTTAGTGCGGCGCAGCACTGACCGCAGCGCCGCCACGGTCGGACTCGCGCTGCTGGCCGCAGACTGGGCCGAGGAGGACATCCCGCTGATCCAAACCATCGGTCTGCTGTCGAACCGGTTCGGGCCGTTGGCCGCAGAGGCGTTGCAACGCCGCCGCGGAGGTGGAGAAGCGCTGCTGTGGCTCGCCGAGCGCGTCGCCGGTTGGGGCAGGGTCTACGTCGTCGAGGCGCTGTGCCGACAGGGCGCCGTCAACTCTCGGGCGTGGCTGCTGCGCCATGCCTGCGACGGCGACTACCTGAACGGCTACTTCGCCGGCAAGGTCGCCACCGCAGCACACCTGCACGAAGCGATCATCAGCGCCGATGCCGACGACGACCTGATCGATCACACCGGCCGGCTCCTGAGGACCATGGCCAACTGCAATGGCATGGGCATGACCCTCGAGCACTACCCGCCGGCACCTGTCGTGCTGGCCGCGCATGCTGCTCACCTCGCCCAGCAGACGCCGACAGCAAATCGGTACGTCGACGGCGCGATCATCGCCGACTATCTGGCGGCCAAGCCTCCGAACCGATGCGGCTGCACTGCCGAGCAGCGGGACCGCATCGTGCAGCATTACCTCGCCGTACTCGACCGGCCGGATTGGCGTGACGCGGTCCGCGCGGGCCTCAGCCCCACCAGCGATTTCTTCGCCTGGTTCGTCGACCATGTAGCGGCGCGGCTGCGTCTCGGCGCGTTTTCTGGCGTGGCAGAAGGTGACGAGCGATGAACCACACCGCCAATCAACACCTGGTCGAAGCGGTGCAAGCCGGTGACGGGGCAGCCGTCGCGCAGGCCTTGACCGACGGGGCTGATCCGAATGCGGAAGTGGGCCGGTTCCGGGGGTCCGTGCTCATCGAGGCCGCCCGCAGCGGCCGGCTGGAAATCGTCGTTTTGCTGGTGGACGCCGGGGCGAGCGTCGGACCGGTCGGTCACTTCAACGTGACGCCGCTGCGCGTCGCCATACTCGAGGCACACACGGACGTAGTGCGGCACCTCATCGCCCACGGGGCGCTTCCGGCGGAGCCCGCCACCAGGACGAGCATCGTGACGGAGGCGTTGTCCCATACGAGGCACCGCCCGGCGAGGAGACCATGCTGCAGTGGACGTGCTACTGCAGGCTGGCGCCGACGTGGAGTCCGGCGACCAGCACGGGCGGACCGCGTTGATGCACGCGGTCGAACGCAACGAACGACAGGTCATCGCTGCCCTGCTGCTGGCAGGCGCCGCCACCGACACCATCAGTACCGACGGCATGACGGCGTTGCAGTTGGCCCGCGGTTGGCAGCGCCAGAACGTCCAGTTCATGCTGGGCGAGCGCCACGCCGGGCTGGACGACGTGCCAATCACCCGCACCGTCGTGCGCTCTATCCCGGTCGGTGCGCAGCTCACCGGTGACCCACGGATACTCCACTTGCTGGCGGGCGTCATCGACATCGTCTTGGACGATCTCGGCGACGACGAGTGGGCAACTCGCACTGGTACGGACGCCGACACGGCAGAGGCCGTCGCCGTAAGGCTGCGCAACGAGATCGTCCCGGCCACCAACGCATCGTGGTTCCAACTGGAGGTCACCGCAGACGAACTCGCTGCCACACGCTCGGCACTGGTCGAACTCGCCTACGGCACCACGCGAGTCATGCCCGCCGGTACCAGTAGGTTGGAGATCGTAGACCTACTTGAGGAACTCAACCGGCAGCTCGGCCGCTAGGCCGGTCAGGGTCGCCCCTGCGGATGTTCGGCGTGATGGTCCATGTCGGCTGGATCTGTAGCAAGGATCGCTGAGACAGCCGCTGGGCCTGCTCTCGTTTGGCACGCAGGAAAGTGAGGGTGAGGTCGATGCCTTCGATCTCACCCAGCCAATGCTCGGTTTCTGCTCGCTGTCGTCGCGAGAGAAGGTCATTCTCCAGTTCGTCGGGCCTGCTGATCATCTTTCGATTGACGTTGAGTATTGGACAGCGAATACAGGCGTGCTCATGCTGGCAGCCGGTTCCGTACGGACGAGCGCAGGAGACCAGTTCCACCTTGCGTATGTCGAGGTGCTCCTGGAACTCCGCCCACTCCTGGTCGGTGACCGGCTGGTACTCGTCGTCAGGACGCGTCTGGCGGCGTTGGTGCAGGTGGGCCTAGCATCGGCGCGGTCGTTGCCCGCAGGATCGGGATCCCGGCTGGGGCGCCGCGCCGCTTGATGAAGCGCAGGTGGGCGTGGACGGCAGCGGGTCCCGGCAGGATGTCGGCCAAGATCGCCGCGTCGAAGGTAGGGATCTCGCCCCGCACGGCGAGCAGTAGGGCGGTGGACCCCGGCGCCGAGACGCAGGTAACGGGCGGTGGGCCGAGTCACGCGACCATCCCGCCCCCGGTGGCGTCGTTCTAGATTCTTGAGCCCGAGTCAGTCTGCAGTCGGCGGAAGATCAGCACGTCCTCGTGCGTGATCAGGTGCAGCGGCGTGCCGGCGGTGCGGGCCTTGCGCACAGCCTGGAGTTGGAAGAACGATGGCCGGGCGACGAGGTGCCCGTCACGAACGGCGGCGAGCAGCGCCACGCACCGCTCCGTGGGAACAAGGCCAGCGCGGACACCGGCGGCGATCACGGCGCTGGGCAGGTCGACCAGCTGTCCGTTCTTGCGCCACGGCCGGGCGGTGACCACCACGGTGCCGCCGGGGCGCAGCAGTGTCGCGCAGCCGCGCAGGATCCGGCCCGCCCCGTACGCGGCGTTGTGTCGTGCCGGTTGGCGCGCCGGGTACGCGCTGCGCCAGCAGGCCGGGGAAGTCACGCCGGTGAAGGACATGGAACACGTCACCGGGCCACGCACGCCCCGGATGCCCTACGGGCACCCGGACGTGCTGGTTCGCCGTGCGGTGCGATTGGGCATCCTCGACGCGTGCGACGAGCAGCCCTACATCGACGTGCGGCTGGGCCGCCGGGCCATCGAGCGGATCGCCGCCATGCTGGGCATAACCACCGACGCCCTGCGAATGCGGCTGGGCCGCATCGACACCCGCATCGCCGAGGCCCTCGCCACGGGCCTGTTGACCGGGGCCGCATCGCCGCAATCCGCCGACGCCTTGGCGGCGCAGGCGCAACGCCGGGCCGCCCTGCGCGCCGCCAGCCAAAACCGCGCCTACAGCGGCACGGCGCAGACAGCAGCGGCCTAGCCCACCGCCCGCACCGCCATCCCGCGCGGCGCCCCTAGGGCCTGTCCTGTCGATCATGGAAGCCAGATGATGGCGGCGATGAGAACGAGGCTGGCGCGGTAGAGAGATGCCCGTTTGGCGTAGCGGGT
>NZ_JBFAVI010000147.1:0-17116 GCF_040679695.1 Micromonospora sp. NPDC052213 | reverse complement strand
GCGCGTGTCGCACCCCGCCCCCCAACCCTGATTTCTGACCCCCGCCCCCCCCCGCCCCGGGGGCCCCACGCCCGACGACCTGCTACCGGCCCCCGGCCTCGCCGTCGGCGCCCCGCACGGGCGCCCCGGACGTGACCTCCTGCTGCTCTCCCGACGCGGCGGCGTCGCTGTCGTCGGCGCGGTGCCGCGCGGCGGCGGTGGCCCGCCGGCCCGAGAGCACCAGCCAGAGGCCGACGAGCAGCGCCAGCGCACCGACGACCGCCAGCGCGAGCGGGATGGTCCGACCGATCAACTGCAGCTTGTCCCGGTTGCTCCCGGCGGACTCCACGCTGTTGGCGATGGTCTGGTCGGTGTAGACGAAGTCGGCGTCCAGCAGCGCGGTGGCCGTGCCCTGGTCCGGCACCAGCGTCTTCTTCTGCTGCTCCCGCACCTTGACGAAGTTGCCGCTGACCGGCTCGACCCAGATGGTGCGGGTGTTGCTGTACATCACCTTGCCGCTGGTCGCGCCCGGCGCGAACGCCCCGAGCAGGCCGCTGACCCGGTCGGCCGGCAGGCCCAGGTCGGTCTCCTCGATGACCTGCTGGAACCGGTACGCCTCGATGCCGTCGACCTTCTCGGTGCCGTCGAACCGGATCGGCAGCGCCTTGCGCACGTCACGGTCGAAGTACTCGTAGTCCTTGCGCTCGGTGTGGAACGGGAACTTGTAGACCTGCCCGCCGAAGGTGACCTCGCTCGGCCCCTCCGGCCCGTCGGCCTGGAGGAACTGCTTGTCCCACTCGACCGCGGCAGCGGTCGACCGGTCCAGCGCCAGCTCCGCGGAGTACTGGCTGATCACCTCACCGGTCTGGGTCCACTTGACCGTGCCGTACGCCCCCCAGACGACCGCCTTGCCCTCCAGGTCGCCGGTCATCTCCGCCTCGGTGACGCCGGCCTGCGGCGCCACCTCGGTGGTGGCCTCCAGCGTGCCGGTCTGGACCGTCGGCGGGGCGTCCTTCTTCAGCTGCAGGAACTTCGCGTTCTCCGCCACCGCTACGCTCGGCTTCAGGCAGCCCTCGGGCTTACCCTCCGCGTTGCAGAGCGTGAGGTCGTACGGCAGTTTCGTCACCGTAGGTGCCACGAAGAACGCCGCTCCCGCGGCGAGCACGAGACACAAGACGCCTATCCCGAACAGCACGGCGCCCAGGCGAGCCTTCACTGATCCTCCCAACAAAGACAGTCAGCCGGTGTCCGGCGAGGGGGTCCTGTCCCTAAACTTGGCCGCAGGTTACTCCCGGGTTACATATTCACGCGACCCTCTGGACGGTTGATGTCTGCGCCAACCACCGATCAGGGCCTCCGCCGGCTGCCCGCGCTCGACGCCGTACGGGTGATCGGCGCGCTGGCCGTCGTCGGGCACCACGTCGGGTTCGCCACGGGCGCGAACACCAACGACTCGGGGCTGGGCAGCTGGCTGTCCCGGCTCGACGTGGGCGTCGCCGTCTTCTTCGTGCTCTCCGGGTTCCTGCTCTTCCGCCCGTACGCGCACTCGCTGGCAACCCGGCAGCGGCCCCCGTCCGCCCGGCGCTACCTGTGGCGGCGCGCGACCCGGATCCTGCCCGCGTACTGGGTGACCGTGGTGGTCTGCCTGCTGGTGCTGCCGCAGAACCGGCCGGCGTCCACCGGCGACTGGTGGCGGCACCTGACGCTGGCCCAGATCTACGAGCCCCGGCAGTTGCGGCACGGCCTCAGCCAGACGTGGAGCCTCGCCACCGAGGCGGCCTTCTACCTGCTGCTCCCGCTGCTGGCCGCGCTCCTGCTCGGCCGCCGCTGGCGTCCCGGCCGGGCGACCGTCGTCATCGTCGTGGCGGGGCTGGCGGTCACCGCCGGTTGGGTGGCCCTGATGGGGCTCGGCCTGCTCGACCTGGGCCTGCACACGATGTGGCTGCCGTCCTACGCCGGCTGGTTCGGCGCCGGCATGGCGCTGGCCACCGTCCACGTGTCGCTGCGCACCGGCACCGGGCACCGGTGGCGGTGGCTGGACGACCTCGGCACGGCGCCGCTGGCGTGCTGGTCGGTCGCGCTCGCCGCGCTGGCCGTCGCCACCACGCCGATCGCCGGGCCCCGGGACCTGGCCGAACCCACCGCCGCCCAGTTCGGACTGAAGATGGCGCTGTACGCCGTGGTGGCGGTGATGCTGGTGCTGCCGGTGGCGTTCGGGCCGGACACCCGGACCAAGGCCGTCCTCGGCGGCGTCGTCGGCCGGTGGCTCGGTCGGGTCTCCTACGGGCTGTTCCTCTGGCACCCCTTCGTGCTGGAGGGGGTCTACCTCCTCACCGACCGGCCGAACTTCACCGGCGACACGGGCCAGATCTTCCTGCTCACCGTCGCCGGCGGGCTGGTGCTCGCCGCGCTCAGTTACTACGCCGTCGAGCGCCCCTTCCAACGCTGGAACGGGCCGTGGCCGCGCCGCGGCGGGAGCACGACCGAGAACCAGAGCACCGTCACGGCCGCGACCGCCGCCAGCTGAGGCGCCGCGGCGGTGTGCCCGCCGCGGGTCACCGCGTACCAGCCGGCCAGCGCGAAGCAGCCCACCGGCAGCCACCGTCCGGCCACCCGGTACAGCCGGTGCAGCCGGCGCCGGTCCGGCGGGTGCAGCTGCGGCTCCAGCACGTGACCGGCCAGCACACCGGCCGCCGCCAGCATCGCGACCGCGACCGCCGCCAGGCCACCGAACAGCAGCAGCGCCGCCCCACCGAAGACCAGGGCGAGCAGTCGGTGCCGGCGGCGGCGCGCCGGAGCCGCCAGCGGTGGCGGGACCCGCCGGCTCGGCAACGCGGCGGCCACCCCGACCCCGCCCAGCAGGATCGCGCCGACGCCCAGCGCCACGACGTAGCCGTCGTCCGGGGCGAACCGGAGCAGCACCTCGCCGGAGAAGCCGGCCGGCACCAGCCAGCCCTGCTGCCAGCCGTCCACCACGAACGGGGTGAGCCGCCTGCCGCCCGCGGTGGCCTCCCACCCCGCGTTGGCGTTCTCCCGCAGGGCCAGCACCCGCTGGCCCGGATACGCATCCAGGTGCAGCGACCGCCGGGTGGCCGCCCAGCCGTCCACCCGGACCGGGGTCTGGGTGGCCTCCGGCGCGCCCGCCGTGCCGGCCGCGCCGCCGGCGGTGGGCCCCGGGACGACGGCGTCGGGGGTGAGGACGAGCCGGGTCGGCGTTGCCAGGCGGCTCGCCGCCGCCACCACCCGCACCTCCCCGCCGGCCAGCGGCAGCGGGTCCTCCGCACGGGCGCCGCAGAGCACCGCGTCCACCTCGCGCAGCTCCACCAACTCCCGCCGGCTCGCCACCAGCGCCGTCCGGCGCCGGTGGGTCCCGACCTCGACGGTCGGCCCGGTGCCGCAGGGAAGCGTGACGTGCTCCTCCGGGTCGTTGCGCAGCACCGGGCCCTCGGGCAGCACGATCAGCTCGCCCACGCCGACGGGCAGGCTCCGCGACAACCGCCGGTACGGGTCGAAGGTGTTGGCCGGCACGACGTCGGAGATCAGCACGGTGATCTGGTCGGTCTTCAGCGGCCGGTCGAAGACCAGGCTGCCGCCCTCGTCGAAGACGCCGCCGCGCATGCCGCCGTCCCCGATCACGGTCGCCTGCCACGGGCGGGCGGCCGCTGCCGTGGGTGGCAGGGTCACCTTCAGCCCGGCGATCTGGCGCGCCTTGGGCCAGGTCAAACGCAGCCACGGTTGCCGGTCCGACGCGGCGGCGTACCACGTGGTCGCCGGGTCGCCGTCGACGACCGCGCCCGGCCGGGCCGCGGGGTGGGGAACCCCGATGCTGGAGGCGGCGACCGCCGGAGTGATGCCGCGCGCGGCGGCCGCCTCGCCACCGCCGTCGAGCAACGCGTTCAGGGCGCTCCCCGCCCGGGGGCGCACCCGCAGCGCCACGTCGTAGTCGGCGGCGATCGGCAGGCTCAGCGTACGGTCGATCCGGTCGCCGTCCTCGGACTCCCGGGCGAGCCCGCCGTCGCAGATCGGTCGGCCCTCGTCGAAGACGCAGGGCGAGGCGCCGGCGGCGGCCGTGAGCACCACGGCGGCCGGGGCGGCGCTGGCCGGCGGCGCGGGCACGGCCAGGGTCCGCTCGACCCGCAGGCCGGGGATGGACAGCTCGGCGATGCCGACGCCGCCGAAGCCGGCCCGGATGTCGAAGACCTGGTCGACGGAGACCCGGACCCGGCGGGTCGGGTGGCCGGCGGGCACCGTGACCTGCACGCTCTGGCCCGGGTTCTCCACCACCGCCTGCTGGTTGCCCGCGGCGACGGTGATCCGGGTGGGCAGGGAGTCGGCGCCGGTGTCGAAGGTGAGCCGCACGTCGCGGACCACCTGCGGCTCGGTCAACTCCACCTCCAGCCACTGCTCGGTGGCCAGGGTGCCCGGCGCCGAGCGCCAGGAGGTGGCGAGGCTGCCGTCGAGCGCCGCGTACGGCTGGTGCGCCGGCCGGCCGCCGACCAACGGCTGGGCGTCCGACCAGGAGCTCGACGCGGTCACCGACTCGATGCCGAGGTAGCGCGCGGTGGTCGCCTGGTCCTCGCCCCACGGCGGCAGGTAGTCCCGGGCGGGCGCGCCGAGCCGCGACTCGTCGGCGGGCGTCATGGTCGCCGAGGCGTTGTCGTGCGGTTGTCCGAACGCGACCTCACGCCGGCGCAACCCGTCGGTGAGCACCACCGGGCTGCCGGCCAGCCCCGCCGGCCGGTCCCCCGCCAGCACCGTCGGGGCGTCCGAGAGCCGGCCGGCCGCCGCGATCTGGAGCAGCGACTCCGGCCCGCCCACCACCGTGGTGAGCCCCTTCGTGTCGTACGCGACGACCGGGCTGACCGGCTTCTCGACCTCGTACACCTCCAGCGCCCGGACCCTCACGTCCAGCCCGTGGTCGACGAAGTTGCCGGGCAACTGGCCGCCGCCGACCTCCGGCCCGAAGGCGCGCACCGCACGGATGCCGGGCGAGCGTTGCAGCGCCTGCCGGACCACCACCGGCTGGGTGGCCCCGGAGCGCCCGTAGTCGAGATCGGAGCGGAGCAGCAGGAAGCGCACGCCCGAGCGGGCGAGCAGGTCGGCCAGCCCGGCGGAGCCCTCGCCGTTGGCCAGCGCGGCCTCGACGGTGTCGAGCAGGCGGATCGTGCCCGGCGGGGTGAGCGGCACGGAGCTGCGCACCGCCCAGCTGCTCTCCAGCAGGGGCTGGGTGACCTCGTCGCTCGGGCTGCCCCAGAGGTAGCGGGGGAACCGGGCGGCGGGCACCACCAGCACGCGGTCCATGCCGAGGTTGCGGTCCAGCCAGGACGTCGCCTGGTGCCAGTAGCCGGGCACCTCGCGGAAGCTGCCCTGGGCGGGCAGCCCGGCGGCCAGCGCCGGCGCGGCCACCCCGGCGACCGCGACGAGGGCGGTGCCGGTGACCAGGTTGGCGCGCAGCCGCACCGGCTGGAGCAGGCGGGGCAGGCCCGGGTTCAGGTCGGGCCGGTCGGCCGCCCGGGCCGCCCGCGCCACCAGCCCGAGCAGGTGGGCCAGGCCGAGGATGAGCGGCAGCCGGAGCACCACGTCGAACTTGTGCACGTTGCGCAGCGGTGCGCCGGCTGCGTCGAGGAAGTCCCGCTGCGTCTGCGCGCCCAGCCCGTCGACCGCGCCGACGTGACCGAGCCCGACCAGGGCCAGCCCGACCAGCAGGCCCGTGACCAGGAGACGCCGGTGCGGCATGCCCCGCCGGGCCAGGCCGACCAGGCCGAGGCCGGCGACCACCAGGGTCGCGACGACCAGCGGTTGCTCGGTGGCCAGCCGCCAGCCGGCAGACCAGGGTGGCCCGTACGCGCCGTTGAGGTACGCGTGCCAGTGCGAGGCGCCGCGCAGCACGGTGGTCGTGTCGGTGGGTGCGGTGGTGACCGGCGCCGTCTCGATGTAGTCGAGGAACGGCGGACTGTACCGGCCCAGCAGGAGCAGGGGCACCAGCCACCAGGCGGTCGCCGCGCCCACCGCCAGGCCCCAGGCGGCCAATGCCCTGATCCGCAGCCGGAACGGGTGCAGGCCGACCAGCAGGAGGCCGGCCAGCGGCACGACGGCCAGCACCGCCGTCGCGTTGACGCCCCCGGCACACGCCACCACCAGGGCGGACCGGGTGACCGCGCGGCGCACCGACCCGCCCCGGGCCAGCCCCACCAGGGGCACCAGCACCCAGGGGGCGAGGGCGCTCGGCCACGCCTCCACCGAGATCGGGCCGAGCTCGGTGACCAGCCGGGGGGAGAGCGCGAAGGCGACCCCGGCGACCAGCCGGGCCCCCGGCGTGCCGATGTGCAGCCGCTCGGCCAACCGGACCACGCCGGTGCAGGCCACCGTCATGAGCAGCGCCCACCAGAGCCGCTGCACCACCCAGGCCGGGACGGCGAGCAGCTTGCCGAGGAGGAAGAACGGGCCCATCGGCCAGAGGTAGCCGTACGCCTGATTCTGGAGCTGGCCGAAGGTCCCGTCCGGGTCCCAGACGTGCAGGGCACGACTCAACCATCCGGCCGGATCGACCGCCAGGTCCACCTTGGTGTCGATGACGATCATGCCCGGATCCTGGAGGAACGCCAGGGCCGACAAACCGAGACAGACCGCGACCAAGCGAAGACGCCACACCCTCCTCGATGTGTCGTCCGGCCGATCGGTCAGCTCCGGACGGGCCGGCGCCTGCTGCATGTCGCCTCCGATGGGGCATTGCGGGGGGCGTGACGAAGCCCATAGTGTGACGCGACGCGAAGACTACTCGGCAGTAGGAGTAAGTGTGGAAGCACCGCCTGCCGCCAACCGGCACGTACTTTTCCTCAACTGGCGTGACACCCGGAACCCGGAGGGCGGCGGCTCGGAGGTGTACGTCGAGCGGATCGCCGGGGAACTCGTACGCCGGGGCCACCGCGCCACGCTGCTCTGCGCCACACACTCCGCCGGCCCCGCCGAGGAGGTCACCGCCGACGGGGTGCGGGTGCTGCGTCGCGGCGGCCGGCACACCGTCTACCTGCGTGCCGCGTTGGTCTACCTGGCCGGAGCGCTGGGCCTCGGCCCGCTGGCCCGGCGCCGGGGTGGCCGACCGGACGTGATCGTGGACGTGGGCAACGGCCTGCCATTCCTCTCCGCCCTGTACGCCCTCTGCCCGGTGATCGCGCTGGTGCACCACGTGCACCGGGAGCAGTGGCCCGTGGTGCTGGGCCGCTGGCTGGCCCGCTTCGGCTGGTGGGTGGAGTCCTGGCTGGCCCCGCGCGTCTACCGCCGGTGCCGGTACGTGACGGTCTCCGAGGCCACCCGCCGGGAGCTGGCCACCCTCGGCATCGACCTCGCCCGCATCGCCGTCGTGCACAACGGCACGCCGGACATGCCCGTCGGGCCGGTGCGGCGCACCCCGCACCCGTCCCTGGTGGTGCTCGGCCGGCTGGTGCCGCACAAGCAGGTCGAACTGGCCCTGCACGCGGTCGCCGGGCTCGCCGGCGAACTGCCCGGCCTCACCCTCGTGGTCGCCGGCCAGGGCTGGTGGGAGCCGCACCTGCGCCGGCTCGCCGACGAGCTGGGCATCACCGACCGGGTCCGGTTCACCGGCTTCGTCAGCGACACGGAGAAGGGGGACCTGCTCGCCAGCGCGTGGGTCGCGCTCACTCCCTCGCTGAAGGAGGGCTGGGGACTGACCATCGTGGAGGCCGGGGCGGTGGGCACGCCGACGGTCGCGTTCCGCGGCGCCGGCGGGGTCGAGGAGGCACTCGTCGACGGCGAGACCGGCCTGCTCGCGGACGACGTTGACGACTTCGTCGCCAAGGTGCGGGTGCTGCTCACCGACGACGCCCTGCGTACCGCGATGGGCGCGGCGGCGCGGGCGCACGCGGCCCGCTTCACCTGGCCGGTCTCGGGCGAAAAATTCGCGGCCCTCGTGGCGAGGGCCGCGAACGTTCGGGCGGTGGTGCCGGCGGAGCAGATGGAGCCGGTGGAGCCGTCCTACCTCGCGCCGTAGACCAGCGGCTTGTTGGCGCCGCCGCTGCCGCCGTCCGAGCTGGTCCGCGCGGACTGCTCGGCCTTGGCGGCCTCGGACGACGAGGTGCCGGTGAGGGTGGTGGCCAGCGCCACCGACCCGAAGACGCCGAGAGCGACCGCGATCACTCCGGCGAGAACCAACGAGAGAGCACTGCGCATGGTGCTGACTTCCTCCTCGTGAGCTGCGTGCGCGGGACGTTACCACCAAGTAGCGACGGTGGGGAGGGCCGCGAGGACGATCGATACGGGCCGGTGGGCGCGCTCGCGGCCGGTCAGCCGCCCGCCATCGGGTTCTCGTACAGGGTCAGGTCCGTGCCGGCGTACTCCTCGCGGAGCCCGACCAGCGTCGCCGGGTCCACCCGGTGACCGCCGACCACCCGTTGCACCACCACCCAGCGCACACCGGTGGCCGTCACCGGAGCACCGGTGGCGAGCACCCGCCGCACCTGCGCCACCCGCGGATTCTCCCCGCTCACCTCGCTCGGGCCGACCCAGAGCGTGTCGTCGACGAGGACGTCGGCGTCGACGTAGCGGGGCAGCGGGTCGAGCGCCGTCCGACCACCGTTCCACGGGTACGCCCGGTAGGCCCCGAACGGCAGCGAGAGCACCTCGCCCGGCCGGCCGTCGAGGCGGGCGGCGACGGCGTTCCAGTCCGCCGGATAGGCCACCGGTCGCAGCCGGCCGGCCGCGCCGAACGCCAGGTCCGGCAGCACCACCACGGGCAGGACCAGCGCCCCGGCGAGCACCGCGCCCGCGCCCACCCGACCGGCCCGACCCGCCGCCTCGGCCAGCCGCTCCACCCCGAGCGCGAACCCGACGGCGACCAGCAGGGCGTACGGGACGAGGAACTTCTGCCCGTCGCGCAGCACCCCGGCCCCGGGCACCGTGGCCACCGACCACTCCAGCAGCCCGCTCAAGCCCGGCAGCACGCCCAGAGCGGCGAGCAGGAAACCGCCGGCCGCCAGCCCGGCGAGCCGGTGCGCGAGCCCGCCCGACCACCGGCGGCTCAACGCCTGGTAGCCGAGGACCGCCACGGCCAGCACGACGGCGGTGGCCACCGGCGCCAGCGGGGACGAGCGGCTCACCGGCGTCGTCTGCGCGTTCCAGATCCCGCCGGTGCCGGCCAGCGCGCCGAGCGCGCCGCTCCAGTTCTCCGCCCGCGCCGCGAACGCCGCCACCCCGTCGGGGTCGGTCCGGGCATCCGCCCGGGTCAGGGCCGCCGCCACCAACCAGGGCGCGTTCAGCAGCAGCACGAGTCCCACCGCGGCCGCCCCGACCCGGCCCCCGGCCCGCCTCGGCACCAGCACGACGGTGCTGGCCAGGGCGATGAGGCCGCCGGTCGGGGTCACCGCCGCGGGCACCGCGGCCAGCACCAGCAGCGGCAGCGCCCGCCGCCCACCGGCCCGCAACCGGATCACCGCCGACACCAGCCAGGGCAGCGACGCGTACGCCAGCAGCAGTCCCCAGTGCCCGATCAGCAGCCGTTCCGCCAGGTATGGCGTCCACGCGTACCCGACGGCGGCCACCAGCCGGGTGACCGGGTGCCGCGCCGGCACCAGCAGCCCGGCGCCGACCGTGGCGAGCAGCAGCACCGCGACCAGCACCAGCCGCTGCACCAGCCAACCGGGCACCACCTGACTGGCCAGCGACACCAGGGCGTCCAACGGCACCGCCCGGGGCAGCGAGTCGGACGGGACGACGAGTTCCGCGCGCCACGGCTGGTGCGGCACGAAGACCATGTCGTAACTGAGCACGTAACCGGGCGCCGCCAGCGGAGCCAGCACCAGCAGGGTGACGGCCAACCCGAGCCCGGCGAGCATCGACCTCTCCCGCAGGGTTGACCTCCTCACTACGCTGACCGGGCGTGGCACCGGCGTGGCGCCACTGTACGCGCGCCCGCCGCACAGCCGGGGGTGCCGGCGACCCGGGGCGGTGATGGGAACGGATTCGGACAGGCGCGGCCGGGCGACCGGTCTCGGTACCGCGGGGGTGGCGGTGACGCTGGCCGGTGTCTTCGTCAACGGGCTGGCCTACGTGGTGCCCGTCCTCGGCGCCCGGCACCTCGACCCGGCGGAGCTGAGCGCGCTGGCCACCCTCCTCGCGCTGGGCGCGATAGGCGGTGTGGCCGGCACCGGGCTGCAGATCGCGGTCGCCGTGCACCGGGCCCGCCACGGCCACGCCGCCACCACCCGACCCACCGTGCTCACGCTCGTCGTCACCGCCGCGCTGCTCGCCGTGACGCTGCCGGTGGCCGCCGTGCAGCTCCGGCTGGCCGCCCCGGCGGTGCTGCTGCTCGGCGTGCTCACCGTGGCGGTCGTCGCGGCCGGTCGCTGGCTCGGCGAGTTGCAGGGCGACCAGCGTTTCCTGCGGCTCGCCGGCGGCATGGCGCTGCTCGGCGCCGGCCGCTACGGGGGCATGGTGGCGGGGCTCTCGCTCGGCGGCGGGCTCACCGGGTCGCTGCTGGCCGGGGCGGTCACCTCGGTCCTGGTGCTCGCCCTGCTGGTACGCCTCAACCGGGGCTCCGGCATCGACCCGACGGCACCCTCGCTCGCCACCCGGACCGTGCTCACCGCCAGCGGCGCCACGCTGGCGATGCTGGTCGTCTCGTACGTGGACCTGCTGCTCGCCCGCCGCTTCCTACCGCCGGACGTCTCCGGCACCTACGCCGTCGGCACGGTGCTGACCAAGGGCGCCCTCTGGGCGCCGCAGGTGGTGACCGTGATCGCGCTGCCCCGCCTGGCGAAGGGTGACCGCCGCGCCCTGGTCACCGCGCTGGCCCTGGTCGCCGGCGCCGGGGCGGTGCTGGTGCTGGGCTCGGCGCTGGCCGGCGGGCTCGCCTTTCGCCTGGCCGGTGGCCCGGCGTACGCCGGGTCCGGCCGCTACGCCCCGCTCTTCGCCGCCACCGGCGCCCTGTACGCGGTGGTCTTCATCCTGGTGAACGCCCGGGTCGCGGCATCGGCCCGGTGGCCCGCCGCTCCACTGTGGCTGTCGACGGTGGTGTACGTGGCCGCGGTCGCGACCGTCGTGCCACGGACCATCGCCGGGATCGCCGGGGCGGCCCTGGTGACGGCGGCAGTCACCGCCGTGGCGACCGGGCTGCTGACAATGGCTCACGAACGCGGCGACAGGTCGAAACCCACCCGGACGGCCACTACCCACCCAGCGGGAGCACATGGCACAGTGCGGGACGGATAACCAGGAGACGGGGGTTTCTGGTGAGCGTCCGCATGACCACGACCGGATCCCGCCGACGCGAAGACCGTCCGCACACCCGCTGGCTGCTCGTGCTGTACGCCGCCGCGCTGGTGGTCACCCTGACCGCCGGCGTTCCGGGCCCTGCGCGGGCCGAGGGCGGCATGTCGGCCGAGCGGCTCACCGCCCTCTTCGACCGCTACGGCGACACCTCGGGCAGGTGGAACGGCGCCGACCGGACAGCCTCCGTCCGGCTCCCCGACGGCCGGCTGCTCTGGCTCTTCTCCGACACCTTCCTCGGCCCGGTCGATCCGGACGGCTCCCGGCCCGACACCGCGTCGTTCATCAACAACTCGATGGTCGTGCAGCAGGGCGACGAGCTGCGCGAGACCGTGCACGGCGGCACCGCCGAGGAGCCCGCCTCGCTGGTGCCACCACCGGCCGCCGACCAGTTCTACTGGGTCGGCGACGCCCAGGTCGTCGGCCAGAGCCTCCAGCTGCTGGTCAACCGCTACCGCCGGACCGGCGCCGGCCCGCTGGACCACGTCCTGCTGGGCACGTCGCTGGCCACCTTCGCGTTACCCGGCCTGGCTCCCACCGCCGTCCGGCCGCTGCCGCTGGGGCAGCGGATCTCCTGGGGCTCCGCGCTGCTCCGCGACGGCGGGCACACCTGGATCTACGGCACCGAGGCGAGCGGCGAGACCAAGTTCGCGCACGTGGCCCGGGTCGCCGGGGACGACCTCACGGGCCCGTGGGAGTTCTGGACGGGCAGCGGCTGGGCGCCCGAGGTGGACCGGTCCGCCCGCGTCCTCAGCGGCGTCGGCACGTCGTACGGCGTGCAGCGGGTCGGGGACCGG
Source organism: Micromonospora sp. NPDC052213 (assembly GCF_040679695.1). NCBI lineage: Bacteria > Bacillati > Actinomycetota > Actinomycetes > Micromonosporales > Micromonosporaceae > Micromonospora > Micromonospora sp. NPDC052213. Next base: position 5,060 of record NZ_JBFAVI010000147.1, on the reverse strand, counting down.
TACGTGCTCGTGACCCACGAGAACAACCTCGTGTTCAGCGGCGACCTCGTGGCCTACTCCGCCGCCGGGCCGACGGGGCCGTTCGACGGACCGGACTACCTGCACAGCGCCGCGGAGACCGACGCCGGGCACCTCGTCTACGACGCCGACCTGCACCCCGATCTGGCCCGTCCGGGAAAGCTGCTGATCTCGTACAACGTCAACAACGTCGACGACGCGGTGACGTATGCCGACGCCGGCGTCTACCGGCCGCGTTTCGTCGAGGTCGACTGGCCCCGCCCCCGGCCGGACCGGGCCGACGTGCCACCGGCTCCGGCCGCGCTCACCGCCGACGCCCGGGGTGCGGGCAACGCCGAGCTGCGCTGGCGCCCCGTCAGGGCCGATGACGAGCCGCGTTACCTGGTCCACCGGCGAGACGTGACCGCCGGCCAGACCCACTTCGTCCGCATCGGCGAGCCGACCGCCGAGGCCCGCTTCTCCGCCGACTTCCTCGTCAACGGGCACGAGTACGAGTTCCGGGTGACCACGCTCGGGCGCCGGGGCGAAGGCCCGCCGTCGCCGGTGGCGCGGATGACCGCCACCGTGCCGCCACCTGCGCCGCCCGGCGGGCTACGGGCTGCGGCCGGGCGGACCGGGGACGTCGCGGTGCGGTGGGACCCGCTGCCGTTCGTCCAACTGTTCCGGCTGTACCAGCGCGACGTCACATCGGGTCAGCGGGCACCGGCCCTGGTCGGCACGTTCACCGGCACCAGCGCGACCGTCGACTCGCTGTGGCACGCGCGGACGTACGAGTTCACCGTCGTCGCGGTCGGCGGCGGCGGGGACAGCCAACCCTCCGCGCCGGTCCGGGCCACCGCCTTCGTCACCCCGCCGGCCGCGCCGGCCCGGCCGACCGCCAGCCCCCAGCCGGACGGCGACATCCGGCTCAACTGGGCCGGCCTCGGACCGGGCGTCTCCTACCGCGTCTACCGACGGGACGTGACGGCGGGCGAGACCCGCCTCGGTTCGCCGTCGCTGGACACCAGGGCGAACCACCTCGCCCGGCACCTCCGACACGACCACGAGTACGAGTTCGCGGTCAGCGCCGTGAACAGCGGCGGCGAGGGGCCCCTCTCCCCGCCGGTCCGGGCCCGGGCGCGGTTCACCGCGCCGGAGGTGGTGCCGGCCGGCCTGCGGGTGACGAAGGTCGGGCCGGGTCAGGTGGAGCTGGCCTGGCGCTCGACCAACCCCGGCGGATGGCACCGCGTCTACCGACGGGACCTCACCGCCGGAGAGCGGGACTTCACCGAGGAGAAGGTGGCCGTGCAGGGCACCGAGGCCACCATCCACCAGCTGCGCAACGGCCACGAGTACGAGTTCGCGGTCGCCGCCGCCAACCAGGCCGGTCCGGGTCGGCTGAGCAGGCCGGTCCGGGCCACGCCGCGGCTGCCCACGCCGGGCGGGCTGGCGGTGACGGCGGGCGGCAACGGTGAGGCGCGGCTGAGCTGGCGTCCGGCCGGCCCTGGCCTCGCCTACCGCGTCCAGCTCCGGGATGTCACGTCCGGCACGAGCTGGCGGACGGATCCGTACCCCGTGGCCGGAACCGACTTCACCGCCGTACTGCTGACCCGGGGCCACCGCTACGAGTTCCGGGTCGCGGCCACCGACGGCGTCGACACGGGCCCGCCGTCCGCGCCCGTCGCCGTGCTTGTGGAGTGAGTCAGGCTCCGGCGGCGAGCCAGGACTGGAGCAGGTGGTGGTCGATCGAGTCGACCCGGCCGAGCGGTCGCCCGGCGGCCACCCGTTCACGCAGCTCGTCCCGGGTGAACCAGCGCGCCTCCAGCAGCTCCTCGCCGTCCACCCGCACCTCCTCGGACGCGGCGGTGGCCCGGAATCCCACCATCAGTCCCGCCGGGAACGGCCACGCCTGCGAGCCCACGTACGTCAGGTCGGTCACCGTTACCCCGGCCTCCTCGGCCATCTCCCGCCGGACGGCGTCCTCCAGGCTCTCGCCCACCTCCACGAAGCCGGCGAGCGTCGAGTACGCCCCCTCCCGCGCGCCCGCGTGCCGGGCCAGCAGGCAGCGGTCCGGTGCGCCGGGCGCCTCGACCAGCACGATGACCGCCGGTTCGATCCGGGGAAAGAGGAGCCGGCCGCAGTCCGCCCCGGTGCAGGACCGGACGTGTCCCCCGCCCCGGGCGACGGTCGACGCCCCGCAGGCGCCGCAGAAGCGCTGCTGCCGGTGCCAGTGCAGCAGCCCCCGCGCGTACGCCTGGACGGCCGCCTCGGCCGGACCGAGCCGGCCGACCAACGCCCGGACGTCCACGGCGGCGCCCGCCCCGGCCGCCTCGACGGCGGCGGCCTCGGACAGGCCGGAGAGGTCCACCGCGAAGACGGCCGACGTGTCGTCGCCCATGCCCAGGAAGGCGGTCTCGTCGGCGACGGCGAGCACCCGGGCCGCCAGGTCGCCGGTCAACCGCACCGGCACGTCCTCCGTGACCAGGCAGCGGTCCCGCCAGAGCGGCAGGACGACGCTGCCCGGGTCTGCCATCAGCGCCGCGATCCGCTCCGGGTCGGCGCGCAACTCCCCCGCCCGGTCCAGCCAACCGCCGCCGTACGCCAGGACCGCCTCGTCCGCTCGCATGTCCCTACCGTGCCATGGCCGCCGCCGCGCCCCGCGCCCGGGCGGCCCCCACCGGCCCGCCGCGCGACACGCGCCGCCGCAACGGGAGGGGCGCAGACTGCCGCCGCGCCGGACCGCCGGTTACCGTAGGTGTCTTCCGGGCGGGGCGAGCGCTCCCCCCTTTGTGGTATGCCCTTATCGAGGTGACCGTGACGCTGTACGGCGAGAAGAGCCCACCCGCCGACGACCGGCCCACCGTGCAGGTCACCGCGGTGACCTGGCCGGGTGACGAGCCGGCACCCGTCGTGCCCGCCGGCCGGCCGGGCGGGGGGTCCCGGTCCCGCCGGGTCCGCCTGCTGCTCGCCGCCGGTGTCGCCACGGCGGTGCTGGCCTCCGTGGCGGGGGTGGGCGCCTACGCGTACGCCGGTGACGTGCCCCGCGGGACGACGGTGCTCGGGGCGGAGCTCGGCGGCCGGAGCCGCGCGGACGCCGCCCGGGAACTGCGGGCGGCGCTGGACCGCCGCGCCGCCGAACTCGCGGCCCCCCTGTCGGTACGCGTCGGCGAGCGGACCGCCGAGATCGTCCCGGCCGAGGTCGGCCTGGCCGTCGACGTCGACGCCACCGTGGCGGCGGCCGCCGAGGCGGACGCGCACGCGGTCGACCGGCTCGTCGGGTCCCGCGCGGTGCAGCCGGTGGTGACCGTGGACGTCGCCCGCCTCGACACCGCCCTGAAGAAGGCGGTCGGCGACCAGGGCCGGAAGATGACGATGCCGGCGATCACCTGGAAGGGCACCACGCCGAAGGCGGTGCACCCGAAGCCGAGCCTCGCGCTGGATCCGGAGCGCTCCGCGCAGGTGGTGCGGGAGGGCTGGCTGAGCCGCCAGCCGGTGACCGTGCCGCTGGTCGAGACGCACCCGGTGACCACCGCCGAAGAGGTGGACCGGCTGGTCGCCGAGCTGGCGGAGCCGGCCGTCGCCGCGCCCGTCACGCTCACCACCGACAAGGGTTCCGTGCAGATCCCGCCGAAGGCGATCGCGAGGAGCCTCCGGTTCACCGCCGACAAGGCCGGCAAACTGACCCCGCAGGTCGACGTGAAGCGGCTGCGCGCCGCGCTCGGCGACGACCTGGCGGCGATCGAGGTTCCGCCGAAGGACGCCCGGATGACCATCTCCGGGGGCAAGCCGAAGGTCGTCGACGGCAAGCCGGGGCAGCAGATCGACAGCGCCGCCCTCGGCCGCGACCTGCTGGCCGTGCTGCCGAAGGCGGAGGACCGGAAGGTCAGCGGCGAGCTGAAGCCGGCCGAGCCGGAGCTGACCGCGGAGAAGCTGGCCGGGCTCGGCATCAAGGAGCGGGTGTCCACGTTCACCACCCGGTTCACCGGTGGGCTCTCCTCGCCGCGCAGCCAGAACATCATCACGATCGCCAAGGACGTGGACGGCACGGTCGTACTGCCCGGCGAGACGTTCTCGCTCAACGGGCACACCGGCGAGCGCGGCTACGCCCAGGGCTACCGGGACGCCCCGGTCATCCTGAACGGCAAGCTGGTGCCGGGCGTGGGCGGCGGCACCTCGCAGTTCACCACCACGCTGTTCAACGCGACCTACTACGCGGGCCTGGAGGACGTCGAGCACAAGCCGCACTCGTACTGGTTCAGCCGGTACCCGGCGGTCATCGAGTCGACCATCTTCTGGCCGGACCTGGACTTCAAGTTCCGCAACAACACCGAGTACGGCGTCCTGATCGACACCTCGTACACGTCCAGTTCCATCACGGTGTCCATCTGGAGCACTAAGATCTGGGACAGCGTGAAGACGGAGTACAGCCCGCGGCGCAACATCACCCAGCCGAAGACCGTCTATCTTGAGCCGGGCCCCACCTGCATCCCCGCCAGCGGCAGCCAGGGCTTCACCCAGGACGCCTTCCGGGTCATCAAAAAGGACGGCAAGGTCGTGAAGCGGGAGAAGTTCACCTGGCGCTACGACGCCGAGCCGCGCTTCATCTGCGCCCGCGAACCGTCCTGACGTCCGTCCCACTTCCGCACGTCGCTGCCCCGCCTGCCCCGCCGGCGGGGCAGTTCCTTTCCGGCGTACGCACACCCGCGCGGGCTCTTTCTCGCCAGGCGGCGGATCTCGGCCGACTGTGTGACTTCGCCCTGATCGGCTGGGGTGGTGTGGGCCTGCCACAGTCCCGTTGGTGGCGCCCAGGTGGGTGGGGGTGGGCGCTGCCTGAGCGTTTGTTGCGGTGTCGAGTGGGGCCCTCTGCCGAGCTCGTTCCCGTTTGTTGTGGCGTCGGCGGGTGCTGTCTGAGCGTTTGTTGCGGTGTCGGGTGCGTGGGGGTGGGGCCCGCTGCCTGAACTCGTTGCCGTTTGTTGCGGTGTCGGGTGGTGGGTGGGGCCTGCCGTGCCCGGCTCCGGGCGGTCAGGCTTGATCCCTGCGCCGGGCACGGCTGGCCCAACCCC
>NZ_JBFAVI010000146.1:0-17154 GCF_040679695.1 Micromonospora sp. NPDC052213 | reverse complement strand
CCCCGCCCCCCCCCCCCCCCCCCGGGGCCGCCCGCCGGCCCCCACGGGCGCCTCCGCCCCCCGTACCGCCGCAACGGGGGGGCCACCCCCCGGGGGGGGCCCCCCCGTTTCGCGTACGCGGATCGGGTCGCGCGGCGGCTCAGAGGCCGAGCTGCCGGCGTACCTCCGCGGCCACCCTCCCGCCCTCGGCCCGGCCGGCCACCGCGGCCTGGGCCGCCTTCATGGCCGGGCCCATCTGCGCCTTGCCGGTGAAGCCACCCGCGGCGAGCGCCCCCGCGACCAGCTCGGTCAGCTCGGCCTCGGAGAGCTGCTTCGGCAGGTAGCGCTCCAGCACCTCGCCCTCGGCGGTCTCCTTCGCGGCCTGCTCGGTGCGGCCGGCGTCGGCGAAGGCGGTCGCGGCCTCCCGGCGCTTCTTCGCCTCCTTGGTCAGCACCGCGAGCACCTCGTCGTCGGTGAGCTCGCGCTTGGCCTTGCCGGCGACCTCGGCGGTGCCGACGGCGGCGAGCGCCATCCGCAGGGTGGAGGTGGTCAGCTCGTCGCGCGCCTTGAGAGCGGCGCGCATGTCGGCGGTCAGACGGTCCTTCAGCGTGCTCATGGACGGTGAAACTACCCTGAACGCCATGCGAAAGCGCACACTATTCCGGCTTGCGACCGGGACCGTCGCGTTGGGCGCGGCGACCCTGGCGTACGCGTCGCTCGTCGAGCGCAACATGTTCACCCTCCGGCGGTACGACGTGCCGGTGCTGCCGGCCGACGCCGAGCCGCTGCGCGTCCTGCACCTGTCCGACCTGCACATGATGCCCGACCAGGGGCGCAAGCAGCGCTGGGTGGCGTCGCTGGCCGCGCTCGACCCCGACCTGGTCGTGGTCACCGGGGACAACATGGCGCACCCCGGCGCCGTGCCCGGCGTGCTGCGCGCCCTCCAGCCGCTCCTCGACTACCCCGGGGCCTTCGTCTTCGGCTCCAACGACTACACCGGGCCGGTCTGGAAGAACCCGTTCACGTACTTCCTGCCCGACCGCGAGTACACCGAGGGCGCGGAGCTGCCGCACGAGGAGCTGCGCGACGTCCTCACCGGGGCCGGCTGGGCGGACCTGAACAACGCCCGCACCGTCGTCAAGGCCGGCGGCCGGGCGGTCGAGCTGCTCGGGGTCGACGACCCGCACATCGAGCGGGACGACTACGACTCCGTCGCCGGACCGGTGTCGCCCGCGGCCGACCTGTCGATCGCGCTGACCCACTCCCCCGAGCCGGCCGTGCTCGACCGGATGGCCGCCGACGGCTTCGGGCTGCTGCTCGCCGGGCACACCCACGGCGGCCAGGTCTGCGTGCCGGGCGTCGGGGCGCTGGTCACCAACTGCGGCCTGCCCCGCTCCATGGCACGCGGCCTGCACCGCTGGCCCGGGTCCGACTCCTGGCTGCACGTCTCCGCCGGCCTCGGCACCCACCCGACCGCGCCGGTCCGGTTCGCCTGCCCGCCGGAGGCGAGCGTGCTCACCCTGATCCCCCGCTGACCCGTACGCCGGCAGGCCGGGCCGGCTCCCCGCCCTGCCGGGACAGTGCCGCCGATCGCGCTGTCGAGCTGCCCCGTCCGGTGGTCCGGGCAAGCCGCCCGGACCACCGGGGGTACCGAGTTTGACCACCGGAGCGGGTGGGCTACTATTTGTCGGCACGCCTCGGGGTGTGGCGCAGCTTGGTAGCGCGCTTCGTTCGGGACGAAGAGGTCGTCGGTTCGAATCCGGCCACCCCGACCAGAGGTAAGAGGGCACATCCAATCGCTGGATGTGCCCTCTGGCGTTTCCTGGACGTCCAACTCGGTGTGGCGAGGCTCACTTCATGTCCAGGCGGCCCGGTCGAGACCGCCAGGGGAAGAGGCTGCAGGTGGTCCGCGTGTCGCAGCTCAGGTAACCGCTCGTGCGGTGGGCCGCCCCATCCGGGACGGCCCACCGCGTCAGCGCCGGTCAGGAGACGTCGACCAGGAAGGAGTAGTTCGTCGCGTCGGTCCACACCCCGTCGGCCGTACGTCCGCGCACCCTCATGGTGTGCGAACTCGTCGAGGTCGGGGTGTAGCTGACGGTCGCAACCCCGGCACCGTTCGCCGGCACCATCACCGGCTCGCCGTCATCGACCCTGTACTCGAACTCCACCACGCCCGGCATGCCCTGCGTGAAGGTGAACTCACCCGGCACGCCCACGCCACCGGCCCACTGACCGGACGGATAGGTAGCCGACGACACCAGCGGTGCCGTGCCGACCAGGAACGGGTAGTCCGTCTGAGGGGTGTACTCGCCAGCCGCGGTCCGGCCCCGCACCGAGAAGACGTTCTCGCCGTTGCGGTCCATGGTCACCGAGATGTCGGTCACCAAGGCGTCGGGGGTCTTCGGCACGCTCTGCCAGGTGCCGCCGTTGAGCTGGTACTCGAAGGTGGTCACCTCGCCGATCTCGGTGTAGACCCCGAACCTGCCGGTCGCGCCGATCCCGCCACGGGGCGTGTACTCGTCGTAGGCGCTGCTCACGTTCACGCGCGGGTCACGGACGCGGAAGTAGTACCGCCGCTCCGCGCTGACCGTGCCATCGGCCGTCCGGCTCGTGACCGTCAACAGGGTGTACCCGGGATGGGCCGGCGTGATCTCGACCGTCGCCCTGCCGTCCGCTCCCGCGGCGACGACCTGCTCCTCGCCGCTGTACTCCAGCACGTAGCGGTACTCCACCACGCCGGAGCGGCCCGGGTTGAAGGTGAACCGACCCGGCTGGCCGGGCTGACCGGCGGCGTCGTTCTCGGGGTAGTCGCTGGACGACACCACCGGCGCGTCGCTGACCTCGAACGTGTAGGTCCGCGGTGGCGAGAAGGACCCGTCCAGGAAGCGCGTCCGTACCGTGAGCGTGTTGCTGCCGGAGCGGTCGGGTGCAAGCGTCACGTAAGCCCAGCTGTACTCCGGATCTACGGTCTGCTCGGGCCCGTCGTTGAGCCGGTAGAGGTAGACGTCCACGTCCGGCATCGCCGTGTCGAAGGTGAACTCGCCGGGGATGCCCACGCCGCCCCACGCGCCGTGCTCGTAGTAGGTGCTGGAGTAGACGGTCGGCTTGATGTCGATGACGTTGAACTCGTACTGCGCGATCTCGGAGACGGTGCCGTCGGCGCTGATGCTGCGCACCTTCAGCACGTACCAGTTCGGCTCCGTCGGCGTCCATCGCAGCACCGCGGTGCCGTCTGCTCCCGCCTCGATCCGCTGCCAGTCGTCGTAGAGGAACGCGTACTCGTACGCCACCACGCCGGGGCGGCCGGGCCGGAAGGTGAAGCTGCCCGGACGATCGACCACGCCGTCGTGGTCGGGGAAGGCGAAGTCGGTCGACCCGATCAACGGGGTGTCGCGGACCCACACGTCCTCCGTGTGCGCGCCGACGAACTCGGTACCGACGTAGCTGCGCACGTGGAGCCTGATGGAACCAGCCTGCGGAAACACCACCGGGACCTCCGTGGTGCCAACGGCGTTCGCCGGGACCCTGACCTCGTCGCCGTCACCGATCCGGTAGCCGAACTCGGTGACCCCCTCGACGTTGGTCCAGATCGCCAACTGGCTCGGCAGGCCGACACCGCCGACCGTCACCCGCACTCCCGGCGCGGTCGATCGCACGAGGAACCGGTAATCGGTCACCTCGGAGGAGTTCGACGCGCTGTCCACACTCCGCACGCTGAGATACTCGACGAACGAGGTCGGCGTGTACTCGAACGTCGCGTCCGCGCCCGGTTCCGGCGCGGGGACGTAGTTGTACGTCTGGCCGAAGCGTCCCCAGTAGTAGCCGACCACGTCCGGCGATCCGTTCGCCTTCAACGTGAACGTGCCCGGAACTCCCGAGCCGCCATGCGGCAGGCCGTCATCCGGGTAAGTGGCCGAGGTGATCACGGGTGCGGCCGGCCGCTCCCCGTCGACCTTGACGTAGCACGGCTCGGCCCACTCCGAGTAGTCGTGACCGTCGTAGGCACGGGCGGTCCAGGCCACCACGGTGCCGTGCGGGTATCGCGCCATGTCCCAGCCGACCTTGGAGAGCGTGGCGCCGTAACTCGACCCGAACCGCTCGGAACGCTGGTCCTCGTGGCCGACCGGCCAGGCGGCGAACTGCCCGGTGAAGTTGAAGTCGTTGCTGTCCGCGTCCGCGCCCCGGAGCATCAGGGTGTGGTTACGCGCCCCCACGGGCTGCGGGTCCTCCTTCGAACCGCACGACCAGGACGGAAACTCGAGCCCGATCTGCGCCACGGTCGGTGCGCGGTTGGCCTCACTGCGGATCGTCGGGAACGGGCGGAACTTTCTGCCGTGGGAGAGCTTTCCTTCGAAGCCGTGCGGCACGCGGATCTCGACGGTGAGGGTCTGCTCGTCCTGGTTCGCCAACTTCTGCAACGCGGGCATGATGTCCCACACCAGGTAGCCGGGGCAGGTGACCGCCCCGCCGGCCTGGACGGTGCCGAGCAGCTCACGTCGGCGCGGCGTCGACTCCCAACTCGTGGTCGCCTTGATCGGATCGGTGCGCCAGAGCTCGACCGGCTGGGCCGACCCGCAGTCCGCCGCCGAGCGCTCCGCGATGACCAGGTCCGCCTTGTGGATGACGGCTCCACGGAAGCGCGAGATGTCGAAGGTGAAGTAGGACCGAGACTTGTGCTTGTTGCCGTCCGCGTCCGCCCAGGCGCCGATCGGCGCGTCTCCGGCGGGGTTGACGAACGACCGGTCGGGCAGGTGGGAATCGGTGTAGGCCCAGCCGGACCTGACCACATCCCGCTGCTCGTAAGCCTGTGCCGGCATCGTGACGACATTGACCAGACCCACACCAAGCATGATCCCGAGTGATGCGGCCACCAATCTTCGTGCGCGCACGGGCAGTTCCTTCCCCCTGGCAATGGCGCGCTTCGCCATCGAGGGGCCCGAGCATATCGAGGTACGGCTACGTCCCACCGACCCGAAAATCGGGTCGGCTCCGACCGTCGACGGCCCCGCCGGCGCGACCCGGCTGGCGGCACCTCGGACGCGCTCAGTCGTGGCGTTCGGTGCGGGCGATCTCGGCGAACGCGGCGGTCAGGTAGCCGTCGAGCGGCCGGCCGGTCGCGGCGAGCAGGTCGGCCACGAGCAGCGGCGCGTGCCGCGCCACGGCCGGCGGGTCGGGCGGGGACTCGTCGCCGTCCGGGTCGTAGACGCCGAGGGCACCCGCCAGCAGGACGAGCACCACGTGCGGGTCGACGTCGGGCCGCCACCGCGCCGCGTCCCGTACGCAGCGTTCGAGCACCTGCCGGACGTCGTCGCCGTCCAGGCCGTCCGGGTGGCCCTCCTCCAGCAGCAGCCGGACCACCGCGCCGAGGACCAGGCCGGACCGTTCGGCCGCGGCGAGCCGGGCCACCGAGACGTCGTACGCGTCGGGGTCGCGTTCGCGCGCGGCGGCGACCGCGTCGGCGGCGGCGGTGGCGATCTCGCGGGCCGGTGCGGGCAGGTGTCGCCAGGTCGTGGTCATCCCGGCCAGCATCGCAGACGGGCCCGACAGCGAGCCGGCCCCGGCACCACGGCGCGGGCCGGTCGGCGCGAACGTGTCCTTGATCACCGGGCGGCGTCGGGCCGCGCGGGGCGGGTCGTAAACGGCTCGCCTGTCGTCGTACCCGGCACACAGAATCGCGGCATGCTCAGTCGTGCCCTGCCCCGCCGTCCGGAAGCCCGGCGGATCCTTGTCGGCACCCTGCTGTCGGCGGTCGGGCGCGGCCTCACCCTGCCGTTCCTGTTCATCTACCTGACCGACGTCCGCGGCCTCACCGACGCCCGCGCCGGCCTGGTGATCGGCTGGTACGGCGCCGTCACCCTGGCCCTGTCGCCGCTCGGCGGCACGCTCATCGACCGCTTCGGCGCGCGCCGGATCGTCGTACCGTGCCTGCTCGTCGAGGCGGCCGGCACCGGCTCGCTGGCGCTGGTCGACTCGACCGCCTCGGCCTTCGTGGTGATCACGCTGATCGCGATCGGCAGCTCGGCCATCTGGTCCGGGCAGAACACCATCCTCGCCTCGCTCACCGACGACGACGAGCGGCAGCGGGTCTACGGGCTGAACTTCGCCCTGCTCAACCTCGGCATCGGCATCGGCGGCCTGATCTCCGGCGCGATCGTCGACACCGCCCGCCCGGTCACCTTCCAGGCGATCTACGTGCTCGACGCGATCAGCTACCTGATGCCCGCGCTGATCCTGCTGAGCCTGCCCCGGGTGGGCCACCGGCTCGCCGCCGGGCCGACCGGGGACAGTCCGTCGGCCGGCGGCTACCTCACCGTGCTGCGGGACCGGCCGTTCCGCCGGCTGGTCGTCTTCGGCCTGGTCCTGACCACCTGCGGGTACGCGCAGATCGAGGTGGGCTTCGCCGCGTACGCCGTGCGCGTGGTGGAGGTGACGCCGCGCGTGGTGGCCTGGGCGTTGGCCGGCAACACGGTGATGATCGTGCTCGCCCAACTGTTGGTCATCCGCCGGATGGAGGGGCGCAGCCGGACGGGCGGGCTGGCCGTGGTGGGCGCCGTCTTCGCGACCGCCTGGCTGGTCCTCGGCGCCGCCGGCCAGGTCGGTCCGGGCAACGCGCTGGTCGCCGCCCTCGGCGTGGTGGCCTGCTCGGCCATCTTCGGCTTCGGCGAGACGCTGTTGTCGCCGGTGATGCCCGCGCTGACCAACGCGCTCGCCACGGACGAGCTGCGCGGGCGTTACAACGCCATGAGTTCGATGATCTTCGGCATCAGCGGGGTGATCGGCCCGGTGACGGCGGGCCCCCTGATCGGGGCAGCCGACGGCCGGATCTGGGTCGCGGTGGTGGTCGGCGGCTGCCTGGTGGCCTCGCTGCTCGCGCTCTCCCTGCGCCCGCTGCTCACGGCGGTCCAGGACGGCCGCGTGCCGGCTGCCCCGCCGGCCGCCGAGCCGGCCCCCGCCCACGCCTGACCACCACGGGGCGCAGCGGAGACGGGCCCCGGAGCAGGGGCGGTTTCTGGGGGTCCTCGCAACACCTGATGGCTTAGTTGGCTGTCAGTAGATCACGCAGACGCTCGGCTGGGTTTTCCCAGCCGAGCGTTTGTCGTGGGCGGCCGTTGAGTTCTTGGGCGACGTGCTCGAGGTCCTCGGGCCCGTGGACGGACAGGTCGGTGCCTTTGGGGAAGTACTGGCGTAGCAGGCCGTTGGTGTTCTCGTTCGATCCGCGCTGCCAGGGCGAGTGCGGGTCGCAGAAGTAGACGGGCACCCCGGTGGCGACCGTGAACTGTTTGTGGGCAGCCATCTCGGCTCCTTGGTCCCAGGTCAGGGATCCGCGTAGATGGGCCGGTAGCGTGGTGACGAGCTCCACGAGGACGTCGCGGACTTCCTCGGCGGTGTGTCCGCCGGGCAGGTGTCCGAGCATCACGTACCGGGTGGCACGCTCGACCAGCGTCACGATCGCGGACTGGTTGCCGGTCCCCATGATCAGGTCGCCTTCCCAGTGGCCGGGCACGGCGCGGTCGGCGACCTCGGCCGGGCGCTCGCTGATCATGACCATGCCGTCGGCGAACCGCGGGGTGCGCTGGTCGGGGCGGCGATGTGGCTTGCGTCGGGTGCGGCCGGTACGCAGCGCGGCGGTGACCTCGCGTTTGAGCGCGCCGCGGGCTTGGACGTACAACGCCTGGTAGATCGTCTCCGGGCTCACCCGCATCTCCTGGTCGTCGGGGTACTGCCTGACCAGAGCGTTGCAGATCTGCTGCGGTGACCAGCGTTTGCGCAGCCCTTCGACCACGAAGTCACGCAGCGGACCGTCCTGCAGGAGCTTGCGGTCCTTGGGCCGGGACCGAGACGCGGTCCAGGCCCGGTGCGCGGCGTAGGCACGGTAGACGCCGTCGGTGTCGGCGTGGTTGTCGATCTCACGCTTGATCGTCGAGGCGGGCCGTCCGAGCGCTCGCCCGATCGCGTTGAGCGACCGGCCGACACGACGCATGTCCGCGATCGTCTCCCGCTGCGCCAAGGTCAGGAACCGTGTGTGCAGCTGCTTGTCCAGCGCCGTCAGCGACGGCAGCACCTCAGTGGTCACCCCGGTGTTGTAGTCCACCCGACGCCCATCCGGATACGTCCGCGAGCTGCCTGTCTTGCGTACTCCCCAGTCCCAGTCCTTGGCGGTGCGCTCGTTCACCCCGACCTGCTGCGCGGGCGTCGGGCAACCCCCTGCTTGCGCAGACACTCGTACTCATCCCGGCGGGGATGACGCCGCGAAGCCACCGTCGAGCGGCGCCCCGCCCGACGAGCCCACCCGTACGCGGTGTTCCGGTTGACACCTGCCTCGACCGCAGCAGCAGCCACGCTACCGACGCGATCGAACACCTCGAAGAACTTCGCCATGAGTCCAGCGGAAACGGACACGGTCCTCGCAACTCCCAGAAGTCTGGGTGTTGCGAGGACCGCTAGACCCCAAGAGGTGCTCCGGGGCCCGTCGGGTGCGTACACCGCCTCAGGCGGCGGGGACCTCCGCGGTGGTGCGGATGCGGTCCAGCGCCGGCGCCGAGACCGGGGACTCGGCGGCCAGGTACGCCACGAACGCGTCCAGGTCGATCATCCCGGTGACCACGTTGGTGCCGCCGGTGAGGACGCTGAAGCCGTCACCGCCGCCGGAGAGGAAGTTGTTCACCGTGACCCGGTACGTGGTGCCGGCGTCGACCGCCACGCCACCGAAGCTGAGGCTGCCCCGGACCACCCGGGTGCCCGCGCACGGGTCCGCCACGGTGCCGGTGGTGCCGGCCGGGTCGACGACGTACCGGACGGTCGACGACGGGTAGAGCGTCCGGCCGGTGACGAACTGCTGCTCCAGCATGCAGTAGAGCTGCGCGCCGGTGAGGTCGAGCGTCACGAGGTTGTTGCCGAACGGCTGCACCGTGAAGGCCTCCTCGTAGGTGACCACGCCGGCGTCGAGTTCGTCGCGTACGCCGCCGGGGTTCATGAAGGCGGCGACCGCGCCCTGCTCGTCGTCGGTGGCGGCGAGCTGCGCGTCGGCGATCAGGTTGCCCATCGGGGACTCGCCCAGGGTCTTGTCGAAGAGAATCTCCTGGGTCTTCTTGATCTCCGTGGTGGTCTGGCCGACCTCGCGGCCGGCCACCGGGCCGAGCACGGCCTTGTAGCGGTTGATCAGGTCGGTCTGCGCCGGGTCCCTGTCGACCTCCCGGTTGACCACCACGTTCTCGGCCTTGGCGGTGATGACGTCACCGGTGCGCCGGTCGATGGAGAGGTCGATGTCGGTGACCAGGCGGCCGAAGGAGCTGGCGCTGGTGACCAGCTTGCCGGCGATGTCGCAGTTGTACGCCTGGTGGGTGTGGCCGCTGACGACGACGTCGATCGACGGGTCCATCCGGTTGGCGATGTCCACGATGGGGCCGGAGATGCCCTTGCAGTCGTTGATGCCGCCGGTGGCGTCCTGGGTGCCGCCCTCGTGCAGCAGCACGACGATGGTCTCGACGCCCTTGGCACGCAGCTCGCGGGCGTACCGGTTGGCGGTCTGCGCCTCGTCGGCGAAGGTCAGGCCGGCGACGCCCTGCGGGCTGACGATCTGCGGGGTGCCCTCCAGCGTCATGCCGATGAAGCCGACCTTGACGCCCTGCACCTTGTGGATGGCGTACGGGGCGAGCAGCGGCTGGCCGGTGGCGGTCCTGAACGCGTTGGCCGACAGGTACCGGAAGCCGGCGCCCTCGTACGGGGTGCCGTCGGCGCAGCCGTCGACGGGGTGGCAGCCGCCGTTCTGGATGCGCAGCAGCTCGTCGGCGCCCTCGTCGAACTCGTGGTTGCCGACGCTGGCGTAGTCGAGCCCGGCCAGCGACAGCGCCTCGATGGTCGGCTCGTCGTGGAACGCGGCGGAGAGCAGCGGGGAGGCGCCGATCAGGTCCCCGGCCGCCACGGTGATGGTGTTCTGCTCCTTGGCGGCGCGCTTGCGCAGCTCGGCGAGCTGGGTGGCGAGGTATTCGGCCCCGCCGGCGGGCTGCCCGGCGATGGTGCCGTTGGTGGTGCCGGTCGGCGGTTCGAGGTTGCCGTGGAAGTCGTTGAGGGCGAGCAGCTTGACGGCGACCGGCTTCGGGCCGGCGTCCGCCTGGTCGGGGGTGGTCGTGACCGCGCCGAACGCGGTCACGGCGAGCGCGGTCAGGCCGATGGCGGCCCGACGCATCCCGGGGATGGACATGGAACTCCTCGTGAGAAGCCGGCGCGGGCGCCCGGGCGATGGTGACACCGGTCGGGCCCGCGCCGTCGGCGGGGTTCGGTCGCGGTGGCGGCGGTGGGGGACCGCCGCCGCGTCGGGGACAGCCTCTCATCGCCGGCCGCCGCCGGTCGACGGGGGCGGGCCCCGCAGACCTGGGGATACGTCTTCGATCGGGGGACGTCTGGACGGGCGTTTCCGACATGCCCGGCCGGCGATGGCCGGTCGTCGCGGTTGTCGGTGGGTGGTCTAGAAAGGACCGGACGGACGGCGTACGACGGGAAGGATGATCGGATGAGCGAGGGCCTGGTGGTGGAGACGGTGCGGTCGGCCGACGGCACCCGGATCGCGTACGAGCGCGCGGGCGACGGGCCAGCGATCATCCTGGTCGGCGGCGCCTTCAACGACCGGTCGACCACCCGGGCGCTGGCCGGGGCGCTCGCGCCGGACTTCACCGTCGTCGGCTACGACCGGCGCGGCCGGGGCGACAGCGGCGACACCGCGCCGTACGCGGTCGACCGGGAGATCGAGGACATCGCGGCGCTGGTCGCCGCGGTCGGGGGCACGGCGCACCTCTACGGCGTCTCGTCCGGCGCGATCCTCGCCGCGCTCGCCACGGCGCACGGGCTGCCGGTCGGCGGGCTCGCCCTGTTCGAGCCGCCGTTCCAGGTCGGCCCGCAGACCGGCCCCCGGCCGGACGTCTCGGCCCGGACGGCCGAGCTGATCGCCGCCGGCGACCGGGCCGGTGCGGTCGAGGCGTTCATGCTCCACGCGGTGGGGCTGCCCGCCGAGGCGGTGGCCGGGATGCGCGGCGAGCCGGTGTGGCCCCACCTGGAGTCGCTGGCGCACACCCTCCCGTACGACACGCTGATCAGCGCCGGCGGCGTGCCGCCGGTCGACCGCCTGGCCACGATCACCGTCCCCACCGTGGTGGTCGACAGCACGGGCAGCCCGCAGTGGCTGCGCGACGGCGCCCGCGCGGCGGCCGAGGCGATTCCGGGTGCCCGCCACGTCAGCCTTGACGGCGGCTACCACGAGGTGCCGGCCGAGGCGCTCGCCCCGGTGCTGCGCGACGTCCTCCTCCGCTGACGCCCGTCCGCCTCACCGACGGCGGCGGCATGCCGGGCGCTATTGACGGCCGCTGATACACCGGAGTGGGTGAGCGCCGGAGGAGGCAGGGTGTCGGAGGAGCAGAAGAACCGGGCCCTCGAGGCGGCCCTGGCGGACGCGGCGGCGATCCGGACGACGATCGAGCGCAAGGCCAACCACAACCAGGCGCTCGTCGGGGCGAACCTGACCGCGGTCGCGGCGGTCGCCGGCTTCGTCCTCTCGGAGAAGGCAGACCTCCGGATGTTCCTGCTCCTGCCGGTGCTCAGCACCGCCCTGGGGCTGAGCGTCGTCTCCCAGTACCGGGACATCCGTATCGCCGGTCAGTACCTCGAGCAGGTGTTGCGCCCCGCCATCGCGCGCTACACCGGCGAGCCCAGCCTCTTCGGCTGGGAGGCCTTCTACTGGCGGCGTAAGCACGACGGGCACGTGGCGCAGGCGCTCGCCATGGGGGTGATCTTCCCGGGGGTGTCCACCCTCGCCCTGGCGGTCACGTTCCCCGGCATCCGCACGACCGCCGACAAGCTGGCCTGGGCCGTCGGGGCGGCCATGCTCCTGCTGCTGCTCGGCGCCTGGTCCAACCGTCTCCACGAGATGGTCCGCTCCCGTTGGGCCCGGTTCCGCCGCGCCTCGCCCCGCCGGGCGCCCGACGAGCCGGCCCGGTCCGGCGACGACGGCACCCGCACGCCGACGGCGGCCTGACCAGCCCCGAGGGTCCCGGTCCTCCCCGTTGCCCGCCCGAGGGAAGAGACGGTGCGCCGGTCAGCCCGGCACCCGTCCGTCCCGGCGGTCAGCGGCCCAGGTCAGAATCCGCAGGTCTTGCCGGCGGCGTGGCTGACCTGCACCAGGTGGGTGACGCAGCCACCCCTGGCGACCTGGTGCAGCAGGAAGCCGGTCGGCTCGGTGACCCAGCCGATCTGCTCGTCGGCGCTCATGGTGAGCGAGCACTGCCGCCAGGTGCTCGGCGCGGTGGTGAGCACCGTGCCGGCGAAGGTCACCGTGACCGGGCGGTGGACGTGCCCGGCGACCACCCGGGCGACGTGCGGGTGCCGGGCGATCACCTCGGCCAGCGCGTCCCCGTCGGTCAGCCGGATGTCGTCGGCGACGGGGATGCCGACCGGCGCCGGCGGGTGGTGCAGGCAGACCACGGCCGGCACCTCCGGCCGGCCGGCCAGCACCCCGTCCAGCCAGCCGAGTTGGTCCTCGCCGAGGCACCCGGCTCCGTCGCCGGCCGGCATCAGCGAATCCAGCACCACGATCGTCGCCTCGGGGTGGTCGACGTGGTAGTAGGCGGAGAAACCGCCACCGAGCCACGGCGTGCCGCCGAAGGTGTCGAGGAGCGACTCCCGGTCGTCGTGGTTGCCGGCGACCAGGTGCACCGGCAGCGGGAACCGGCCGATGATCTCGCGCAGCGCGGCGTACTCGTCGGGGCGGCCGTGGTCGACGAGGTCGCCGGTGATGACCACGCACTCCGGCCGGGGGGCCAGCGCCAGCACCCGGCCGAGGGCACGGTGCAGGCCGACGGCCGGTTCGGCGGCGAGCACGCCGGTGGTCACGTGCGGATCACTGAGCTGGGCGATGAGCATCCGTGCCTCCACTCGACCGGGACCCTCACGCTATCGCCGCGAACCCCGCCGCGCGGCCCGCCCGAACCCACAGGCCGTGTCCACAGCCTGTGGATAGCACATGTGTACGAAGGCTGTGGAGGATCTTGCTCCCGGGCGGTACGACGCCTCGCTGAGTACCCTTGGTGCGGGCCCGCCCGCCGGCCCACACCCCTCCCAACCTGGAACGACGTGCCCCGTGGATCACGAGCGAGTCATCCGTGACGTGACGGTCCGCCTCCCCATGGCGTCGACCGCCCTGGAGGCGTGCCAGTGGACCGTCACCGCGCTCGCCCGGCACGCGCCGGCCACCATCTCCGTCCTGCTCCAGGTGCACGACCGGCTCCGCTGCGTCGCGGCGACCGGCTCCTGGCAGGTCTTCTCGACCGTGCCGCCGAAGACCGGGATCGTCGGGCGGGTGTACGCCTCCGGCGAGACCGCCGTCGTGCCGGACGTCGCCGACGACCCCGACTACATCCCGGTACGCCCCGACGTCACCGCCGAGGTCTGCGTACCGGTGCTGGACCCGGCAGGGCGGCCGATCGGCGTGCTGGACCTCCAGTGGCGTGGGCCGGCCGACCTGGCCCGGTGGGGGGAGACCGCCGAGCGGCTGGCCGCCCGGCTCGGTGCCCGGATCGTGGCGCTCGGCGGGCCGCCCGCGGAGAGCCGCAGCGAGAAGCTGCTCCGGCACGCCACCGCGCTGACCTCCGCGTCGACGGAGTGGGACCTGTTCGCCGCCGCGATCGCCGCGGCCCGGGACGTCTCCACCCTCTCCGCCGCCGTGCTGGTGCTCGCCGGGCCGGAGGGGCCCCGGCTGGGCGCGCCCACGGCCATCCCCGGCGAGTTCGAGTCCCGGATCCGGGCGGAGCTGACCGAGGCGGGCCCCACCGCGCTGGGCCGGATGATCAGCCGCGCCCACCACCACGGAGTGGGGTACACGCTCGGCGAGGCGGGACACCCGCCGGTCCCCGACCACCGGCCGCTGTCCCGGGCCGGGGTGCGCACCCTGGTCGCGGTGCCGGTCGGCCCACCCGGCGACGGCGGGGTGCTGCTGGTCGCCGACGAGCGGCTGCTGCGCCCCGACCCGACCACCGTCAACCTGCTGGAGCTGCTCGCCGGCCAGGCATGGAGCTGCCTGGACCGGCTGCGTACCGTCGCCCGGCTGCGCGAGCAGGCCAACTCCGACCCGCTGACCGGGCTGCGCCACACCGGCCCGTTCGGCCGGCGCATCGCCGTGGCCACCCCCGGTCGTACGGCCCTGCTGGCCATCGACGTGGACGGCTTCAAAAGCGTCAACGACACGTACGGCCACCAGGCCGGTGACCGGGTGCTGGTCCGGCTGGCCCGGGCCCTCGAGGGGGCGCTGCGGCACGGCGACGAGCTGTACCGGATCGGCGGCGACGAGTTCGTGGCGGTGATCGAGGTGAACCGCCCCGACGAGGCCGTCCGGATCGCCGAGCGCCTCGCCGAGGCGGCGCGGCAGATCGGCCGCACGATCAGCGTGGGGGTGGCCCTGCCCCGCCCCGGCGAGTCCCCCGAACTCACCCTGCGCCGCGCCGACCAGGCGCTCTACGCGGTGAAGCGGCACGGCCGCGACGGCGTCCGCCTGGCCGCCGCCTGACCGCACCCGTCAGCGGGGGGTCAGTTCCTTGGCGAGGAGTTCGGCGATCTGGGCGGTGTTGAGGGCCGCGCCCTTGCGCAGGTTGTCGCCGGTGACGAAGAAGTCGAGGGCGCGCGGGTCGTCGACGGCGCGGCGGATCCGGCCCACCCAGGACGGGTCGGTGCCGACCGCGTCGATCGGCATCGGGAACTCGCCGTCGCCCGGGTCGTCGACCAGGATCACCCCGGGCGCGTTGCGCAGCACCTCGCGGGCGCCCTCGGCGTCCACCTCGGTGGCGAAGACCGCGTGCACCGCGACGGAGTGGCCGGTCACCACCGGCACCCGTACGCAGGTGGCCGAGACCTTGAGGTCGGGCAGCCCGAGGATCTTGCGCGACTCGTTGCGCAGCTTCATCTCCTCGGACGACCAGCCCGCCTCGGCCAGCGAGCCCGCCCAGGGCACCACGTTGAGCGCCAGCGGCGCCGGGAACGGGCCCAGCTCGTCGCCGACCGCCTGGCGTACGTCGCCGGGGCGGGAGCCGAGGGCCCGGTCACCGGCGATCTTGGTGAGCTGGGTGTGCAGGGTGTCCACGCCGGCCTGACCGGCACCGGAGACCGCCTGGTAGGAGGCGAGCACCAGCTCGCGCAGCCCGTACTCGCGGTGCAGCGGGGCGACCGCGACGATCATCGCGAGGGTGGTGCAGTTGGCGTTGGCGATGATCCCCTTCGGCCGGTTGCGCACCTGCTCGGGGTTGATCTCCGGCACCACCAGCGGGACGTCGCGGTCCATCCGGAAGGCGCCGGAGTTGTCCACCGCGACGGCGCCCCGGCCCACCGCGACCGGGGCCCACCGCGCGGAGACGTCGTCCGGCACGTCGAACATCGCCACGTCGACCCCGTCGAACGCCTCCGGGGTCAGCGCCTGGACGGTCAGCTCCTCGCCCCGGCAGCGCACCCGCCGCCCGGCCGAGCGCTCGGAGGCGAGCAGCCGGATCTCTCCCCAGACGTTCTTCCGCCCGGTGAGCAGCTCGCACATCACGGTGCCGACGGCACCGGTCGCTCCGACCACGGCCAGGGTGGGCAGCGACGACACGGGGGCTACCGTCCCGTCCCCGCGTAGACGACGGCCTCGGTGTCGCCGCCGAGGTCGAACGCCTCGTGGATGGCGCGCACGGCGGCGTCCAGGTCGGTGTCGCGGCAGACCACGGAGACCCGGATCTCCGAGGTGGAGATCATCTCGATGTTCACGCCGGCCGCGCCCAGGGCGGCGAAGAAGCCGGCCGCGACGCCGGGGTGCGAGCGCATGCCCGCCCCGATCAGCGACACCTTGCCGACGTGGTCGTCGTAGAGCAGGCCCTTGAACTTGACCGACTCCTGGATCTTGCTGAGCGCGGCCATGGCCGTCGGGCCGTCGGTCTTGGGCAGGGTGAAGGAGATGTCCGTGCGCCCGGTGCCCTCGGTGGAGACGTTCTGCACGATCATGTCGATGTTGATCTCGGCACCGGCCACGGTGTCGAAGATCCGCGCGGCGGCGCCCGGCTCGTCGGGCACCCCCACGATCGTGATCTTGGCTTCGCTGCGGTCGTGGGCGACCCCGGTGATCAGTGCTTGCTCCACAGGAAGGTCCTCCATCGATCCGGTGACCATCGTGCCGGTGTTGGTCGAGTATGACGAACGGACGTGGATCGGCAAGCCCGCCCGGCGGGCGTACTCCACGCTGCGCAGGTGCAGGACCTTGGCGCCGCAGGCGGCCAGCTCCAGCATCTCCTCGTAGGTGATCTGCTTGATGTGCCGCGCGTCGGGGACGATCCGCGGGTCGGCGCTGAAGACGCCGTCGACGTCGGTGTAGATCTCGCAGACGTCCGCGTGCAGGGCGGCGGCCAGCGCGACGGCGGTGGTGTCGGAACCGCCCCGGCCCAGCGTCGTGACGTCCTTGGTGTCCTGGGAGACGCCCTGGAAGCCGGCCACGATCACCACCGCGCCCTCGTCGAGCGCGCCCTTGAGCCGGCCCGGCGTGACGTCGATGATCCGCGCCCGGCCGTGCACCGACGTGGTGATCACGCCGGCCTGCGAACCGGTGAACGAGCGGGCCTCGTACCCCAGGTTGTGGATGGCCATGGCGAGCAGTGCCATGGAGATCCGCTCCCCGGCCGTGAGCAGCATGTCCAGCTCGCGGCCCGGCGGCAGCGGGCTGACCTGGTTGGCCAGGTCGAGCAGCTCGTCGGTGGTGTCCCCCATGGCGGAGACCACCACCACGACGTCGTCGCCGGCCTTGCGCGCGGCGACGATGCGCTCGGCCACGCGCTTGATCCGCTCGGCGTTGGCGACGGAGGACCCGCCGTACTTCTGCACCACGAGTGCCACGACGGTGCGCTCCCTCCCAGCGACGACCCTGAGCGTGCCGACGCCGCCGGTCGGGGCCGGCGGCGTGTGTCAGACGCCTTCAGGGTATCGGTCGACCGGCTCGGTCGGGTCAGGTGATCCCACGATCCGGCCCGGCCGACGCGGGGGGCGTGGCGCGCGACACGCCGGGCGGACGGGGCGGCAGGGGCCCCGCGCGCCGTTCGCGGGCCGCAGAATGACCCGGTGCACGCCCACCTGAGTCCGGCCGGCCCCCACGGGCGCGATCGTCAGTCCGCCCGGGCCGGG
>NZ_JBFAVI010000145.1:0-17155 GCF_040679695.1 Micromonospora sp. NPDC052213 | reverse complement strand
CGACACCGACCAGCCCGACCCCGCCCCGATCGCCGCATAACATCAAACCGGATCCCGCGATGGCCGTCTCTTACACCACTCGCGTGGACGCGACCGCCGACCGTACTCGGCATCAGCATCAGCAGTGCCGTCGGATGGGCACGTCGAGCCGCCCGGGACTGGACCCCGTACCTGCAGGCACGTCTTCAACAGTCACCTGAGCCCTGAACCCTGGAACTCGAGTAGCACCCGACTGCCCGCGCGGCCCGTCGGCAGTTTTCCGGTGTGCGTCCCCTTATTGATCGCCACACGGGCGGCTACGAAGGAAGCAACCGGGCCCAGGTCAGAGCGGACCAGTCGCAGCGACACCGCGGGTCCGGGTGGCACAACATAGCTTGGCCAAGAAGTGTTGGCCAAGCTATGTTGGGTCAATGTCGTCCGATCAGAAGAAGCAAATCAGCGACCCGCAGGCCCTGCGCGCGCTCGCCCATCCCATCCGGCTCAAGCTCCTCGAGCTGCTCACCGTCGACGGTCCGGCCTCTGGTCGAAAGCTGGCCGACCGGACCGGCGAGTCCACGGCATCCATCAGCTATCACATTGGCCAGCTAGCCAGGTGGGGCCTCGTCGAGCCCGCACCCGAACTGGCTGAAGGACGCGAACGGCCATGGCGAGCAACCAGCCGCGGGATCACCTGGTCGGCGACCGGTGACGGCTCACCGGAGTTCGTCGCCGCCTCCCGGGCGCTGCGAGAGCAGTTCATCGCCCAGCGGCTCGCCGCCTTGGACGCCTACGAACGCCACCAGGACGACTTCGACACCGCCTGGCAGGAAGCGGCCTGGGTCGGCGAAGACATCGGCTACCTCGACCCCGACGAGCTGGTCGAGGTAACTGGCCGCATTAAAGCCGTCATTGGCGAGTACACCGCCGCCACACGGCCCCGCTCGGCGCACGCCCGCCGTGTCGCCTTCTTCGGATACGCCGTCCCCACGCACGACGGTCCAGGCTGATGCTGCACACACCGGGACTGCTCGCCCTGTTCGTCGCGAAGCTGGTGTCCACCTTCGGCTCGTGGCTTACCCTCCTGGCGCTGCCGTGGTTCGTCCTGGTGACCACCGGCTCGCCGGTGAAGATGAGCGCGGTCCTGGCCGCAGAGTTCCTCGGCGTCGCGACACTGGGCCTGCCCAGCGGGAAGGTCGTGGCCCGGCTGGGCGTACGGCGCACCATGCTGATCTGCGACGCGGCGCGCGTACCGCTGATGGCGCTGATTCCGCTGCTGCATCAGACGGGATGGCTGAGCCTGCCGGCCCTGCTGGTGGTCTCGTTCGGTCTCGGTGCGTTCACCGCTCCCTATGTCTCCTCGCAGCGGCTCATCCTGGCCGACCTCCTCGGCCCGACACGGGGCACCGACGAGAAACTCCTCGCCCGGGCCAACAGCCTGATCGACGGTGCGACCAGAGTCGCCGCCCTCGCCGGGCCCGCCCTCGGCGGCCTACTCATCGCCCTGCTCGGGCCAGCCCAGGTCCTCTGGATCGACGCCGGCACCTACCTCATCTCCTACCTCATCCTGGCCGCCTTCGTTCGACCGCCGGCCACTGTCGTCGCAGGCACGGACAGGGAGTCCTCTCGTGCGAGCGACGAGCAGAGCGCCACGTTCGCGGGCCTACGCCACGCGCTGCGCCACCGAGCACTTCGCCTCTTCGTACTCGCCCTGACGTTCGTGACCATCTCGGTCCCCGCTGTATTCATCTGCCTGCCAGTGCTGGTCATGGATGACCTGGGAGGCGACCCTCGAACGCTAGGGCTACTCACCGCGGCAAACGGTGCCGGCCTCGCCATCGGCAGCCTGGTGGCCGTCACCGGCCTGAGCCGGATGAACAACACCGCCCTCACCGGCGCCGCCATGCTGCAATGCGCCCCGCTGTGGCTACTGCTCGTCGATCAGGCATTCGCAGTGGCCAGCGGACTGTTCCTGGTAGGACTGGCCACGCCGTTGCTAGCCGCAACTCTCAACACCCGCGTCACGCTCCGCACCCCGGCACCTATCCGACCTTACGTGATGACCGCAGTGACGACCACCGAAAACTTGGCGGCATTCGTCGGATACACCGCCGCCGGGCCGGCGTTGCAACTCAGCGGGCTACGCACAGTCTTCGCCGTGATAGCAACCCTGGCCGCCCTCGGCGCGATCACCTTCGCCATGGCCCTACGCGCCGACCACTCACCACCGGCCGTGCCGAGCCAGCGCCCCCGTGAGCCCGGGCAACACCGCCACACGCCGGCGATCCACGAACCTGCGGCCGGGACGGAAGGCAATCTATGACCCGGCAGTGGTTCTCGTTTCAGAGAGGCACAAAGGAACAGGCCAGTGTCCTCAACTGGCCGCTGACCGAGCGGCTAGCCAGGCGTCACAAGCAGCTAGCAGCCCCAGGAACGGCATGCCAGAGCCCTGATGTTGGAGCTGGCGAATACAGCAGGTAACCAATACCGCGCACCGCCAGGCGCTCGCCCGGACATGTCGGTGTACGGCGTTCCGCTGCTGCTCGGAGAGGAGGAGGGCTACGTCGGCGAGCCGTGGAAGTGGCATCGGGCAATCGACCCGCATACTCAGGTAGACCCTCGGCTGGGCCGACGAAGCTGCGGGACCGTACCCCGCCGACCGGTAGACCTGGCTGGTGCTGGCCGCCCACACCCAACTGCGTCATGCCAGCACCGCCGCCGGCGACCTGCACCGGCCCTGGGAACGCCCCGGGCAGCCATGGGAGGTGGGCGGTCTCGTGTTCGCTCGGCCCACGCCCCGGCACCGGGGCCGATCGGGACGAGGACGCGGCCCTGATCCAGGAAGTCGACACACTGGACGGAACGGGGCGGCCCTCGGTCACGATGAGGAGCGTCTCTATTGTGACGGTATGTCCATCGAGTTGGTGTCGCGCTTCACGGTTGACGACGGCGAGCTCAGCGCGCTGCGCGCGCGCCTTCGGCGGCGGCGGCGACCAGTTGACACCGTGGCGCGAGCGTCTGCAACGACACGCTCTGAGTTGGGTGGGCGCGTTCGACGCCGGACGCCTGGTGGGCTTCGTGCAGGTGTGTTGGGACGGGGGAGCCCACGCGTTCCTTCTGGATACCGCAGTGGATCCGCCTTGGCAGCACCAGGGGATCGGTCGGCGGCTGGTCGAGGCTGCGGCGGCGGACGCTGCGGCGGCCGGCTGCCACTGGCTGTACGTCGATTTCGAACCCCACCTGGAGACGTTCTATCTGCAAGGATGCGGATTCACGTCCACCCCGGCCGGTCTGTTGCGCCTCGGCGGCGAGTCGGGCGTCGGCTCCTGAGCGTGGCGCGGCCGGCATCTGGTGTCCGCCGTCGCGCCGCGCCCACCCCGCCTGACGGGCCCGCGCCGGCGGCGGGTACGAACTCTGGCGCGGCGGGGGCTTCGCCGCCGACTCCGGTTGCCGGGCTACGACGCGGCTGCGCCACCGTCGGGGAAGTTCTCGGCCACCGCCACTTCCTCGATCCAGCCGAGGGCGGCGATCGCGGTGGGAAAGCCGCAGGTGGTGATGGCGCCGAGGGCGACGGCGCGCACCTCGTCGAGCGTTGCTCCGTGCTCGACGGCTTTGCGAACGTTGGAGCGCACCGCCCCCTCGGCCTCGGCTCCGATCGCCATGGCAAGTCGGATCAGCCGGTCGGTCCGCTCGTCGAAGGGGCTGCGCTCACGTACGAGGCGGGCGAGCATCCCCTGCGCCTCGGCGACCTCCGGGAAGCGATCGAGGAACTGCTTGTAGATGGTGGGCAGGTAGTCGGCCACGTCTCCTCCGCCGGTGTCCGTGAGTTCTCAGTCCTCACCCTAGTTGTGACGCGGGGGCGACGTTCGTTCCTGCCCTCACCGAACCGGTGACCCGGGCCGCCGGGCGGTCGCCTCGCGTACCGCGGCCGGCGAGGCGGGAACGGCCGGGACGGGGCCGCGGCGCGCCCGGTAGACGACGTACGGGCGCCACAGGTAGGCCAGCGGCGCAGACCAGACGTGAACGAGCCGGGTGAACGGCCACAGCGCCAGGAACAGGAACCCGCCGATGGCGTGCAACTGGTAGACCAGCGGCGCGTCGACCATGAGGTCGCTGCGCGGCGCGAACCAGAAGACGCTGCGGAACCAGACAGCGATCGTCTCCCGGTAGTCGTACCCGCTCCCGAGCAGGTTGGTGGCGACCGTGGCGGTCATGCCGAGCGTGGCCATGGCCGCCAGCGCGGCATAGAGCACCTTGTCCATGAGGGTGGTCTTACGCCGGATCCGCCCGTTGACGAAGCGGCGGGCGATGAGCAGGACCAGCCCGGCAACGAGCATGAGGCCGGTGATGGTGCCGCCCCAGACGGCGGTCAGGTGGTAGGCGTGCTCGGGGATGCCGACGGCCTCGGTGACGGAGGCCGGCACCAGCAGCCCCATGGCGTGCCCGCCGATGACGCCGAACGCGCCGAGGTGGAACAGCGGCGATCCCAGGCGCAGGATCCGGTTCTCCAGCAGCTGGCTGGTGTGGGTGGTCCACCCGAACTGGTCGTGTCGCCACCGCCACACGTGGCCGGCGACGAACACCGACAGGCACAGGTAGGGCAGGACGATCCAGATGACGGTGTTCATCGCGGCGCCTCCGACGGGCGGCAGGTGGGGTAGGGGGCGAGGCCGACGCCGGTGAGCTCGTCGGGGCCGAGGGCGTCCAGGCCGACGGACTCGACGGGCGGGCCGTCGAGGGCGAGCGCCGCGATGGCGTCCCGGTCGGCGTCGGTCAGCGGGGGCAGGGCGCTGGTGATCGCGTCGAGGAGCAGGTGGTAGGGCGTGCGGAGCTCGGCCAGCGCGGCGCGCAGCAGTTCGATACCGCGCCGGTGCTGGCGCAGCGGGGCTTCCCCCGGACCGGGGCCGACGGTCGCGGCGAACTCGAGCACGACCGGCAGCAGGTCGGGCAGCTCGCCGCCGGTCAGCCGCAGCCCGTGGGCGCGGTAGCGCTGCTGGAGGATGAGCAGCGCCATCCCCCGCTTGCGGGTGTCACCGTGCAGGTAGTACGTCAGGTACAGGCCGGAACGGCGGCGCAGGTCGAAGGTCTGCACGTAGTGCCGCTGCACGTCGATCGGCGCGGTGCCCAGCAGCCAGGTGAGGAACTCCTCGACCTGGCCGCGCAGCCGCGGGTGCCCGATCCGCGCGGCTGCGCCGCGCAGCTCGTCCCCGGCGTCGAGCAGGTCGGCGTCGGGGTAGCCGAGCACCACGGACGTGAGCTGGAACAGCCGGATCCGGTCGGCCGCGGTCACCGGGACGGTGTCGATGGCGGAGGCGGTCATGACCGGCCCCGCAGCGGGTTGATGGACAGCCCGGCCCGCCCGTCGCGGCGACGGCTGACCAGCCCGCGCCGGCCGACATGCACGTCGTCCTCGCCGTCGACGAGGTGGAAACGCTCCACGGCCGCTGCGACCGGCGCCTCGCCCCCCATGCCAGGTCCGCCCTCGCAGTCGAGTGAGCAGCCGGCCTGCGCGGCCTGTGCCTCGAGGGCGGCGGCGTCGGCGCGGTAAGCGGTCGGGATGACGTACCGCTCGTCGTACTTGGCGATCGCCAGCAGCCGGTACATCGACTCGACCTGGTCGGCGGTCATCCCGATGCGGTCCACCAGGTCCTGGGCGACGGTGCCGTCGAGGGTGCGGGCGCGCATGTACGAGCGCATGGCGGCCAGCTTCATCAGCACGCCGGCGATGGCGTCGGCGTCGCCGGCGGTGAACAGCTCGGCCAGGTACTCCACCGGGATACGTAGGTCCCGGACGGTGTGGAACACCGCGTCGGCGTCCGTGTCGTCCCGGCCGGCCGCGCCGGTCGCGTCGAGCACCGGCGACAGCGGGGGCACGTACCAGACCATCGGCAGCGTGCGGTACTCGGGGTGCAACGGCAGCGCGATACGGTACTCACTGATCAGCCGCCACACCGGCGACAGCTTCGCCGCCTCGATCCACTCGGCGGGCATGCCGGCGTCGCGGGCCGCCTGTTGCACCGCCGGGTCGTGCGGGTCCAGGAAGACGTCGCGCTGGGCGTCGAGCAGGTCGCGCTCGTCCGGTACCGATGCGGCGGCGAGCACGCCGTCCTCGTCGTAGAAGACGATGCCGAGGTAGCGCAGCCGCCCCACGCACGTCTCGGAGCAGATGGTGGGCTGCCCGGCCTCGATACGCGGAAAGCACAGCGTGCACTTCTCGGCCTTGCCGGTGGCGTGGTTGACGTACACCTTCTTGTACGGGCACGCCGACACGCACATCCGCCAGCCCCGGCACTTGTCCTGGTCGACCAGCACGATGCCGTCCTCTTCCCGCTTGTACATCGCGCCGGACGGGCAGGCCGACACGCACGCCGGGTTGAGGCAGTGCTCGCAGATGCGCGGCAGGTGGAACATGAAGGTCTTCTCGAACTCGAACCTGACCTTCGCCACGGCGTCGGCGGGCATACGCGCGATGTTCGGGTCGGCGTCGGCGCGCTCGTGGGCGCCGCCGAGGCTGTCCTCCCAGTTCGCGCCCCACTGCACCGACATCGGCTCGCCGGTCAGGGCGGAGTACGGCTGCTTGACCGGCGTGTCGGTGAGGCCGGCGGGCGCGCTGACGAGGATGTCCTTGTCGAAGGTCGCCGGCTCGTAGTAGTCGTCGAGCGTCGGCAGGTCCGGGTTGGCGAAGATCCTCGTCAGCCGCTTGACCCGCCCGCCGGAGCGCAGGGTCAGCCGCCCCTTGCCGTCGAGCTTCCACCCGCCGTGCCAGCGGTCCTGGTCCTCGTAGTGCTTGGGGTATCCGATGCCCGGCTTGGTCTCGACGTTGTTGAACCACACGTACTCGGTGCCCTCACGGTTGGTCCAGGTCTGCTTGCACGTCACCGAGCAGGTGTGGCAGCCGATGCACTTGTCGAGGTTCATCACCATGGCGACCTGCGCGCGAATCCGCATCAGTACTCCACCTCCTGGTTGCGGCGGCGGATCACGGTGATCTCGTCGCGCTGGCTGCCGATCGGGCCGTAGTAGTTGAAGGCGTAGGTGAGCTGGGCGTGCCCACCGGCGAGGTGGGTGGGCTTGATCAGCAGCCGGGTCATCGAGTTGTGGTAGCCGCCGCGGCGGCCCTTCTTCTCGGCCTTCGGCACGTTCACGGTGCGCTCCGGCGAGTGGTACTGGAACACCGTGCCCTCGGGCATGCGGTGGCTGACCACCGCCCGGGCGACGACGATGCCGTTGCGGTTGTGCGCCTCCACCCACTCGTTGTCCCGGACGCCGATCTTCGCGGCGTCCTCGACGCTCATCCAGATCACCGGCCCGCCCCGCGACAGCGCGAGCATCAGCTCGTTGTCGTGGTACATGGAGTGGATCGACCACTTGGCGTGCGGGGTCAGGAACCGCACCGTCACGCCGCCGTCCACCAGCTCGCCGGGCCTGCCGAAGTGGCGCGCCATGTTCAGCGGCGGGCGGAAGGCCGGCAGCTGTTCACCGAGCTCGGCGATCCAGTCGTGCTCGACGAAGAAGTGCTGCCGGCCGGTGAGGGTGTGCCACGGCTTCGACCGTTCGACGTTGAGGGTGAACGGCGAGTACCGGCGGCCGCCCTTCTCCGACCCCGACCACTCCGGGCTGGTGAAGACCGGCTGCGGCGCGTCCTGGGTGTCCGGGTACGAGATCCGGTCCTGCTCGTGGCCGGCGACCAGGTCGACGAAGGGCTGCCCGGTACGCTTCTCCAAGGCGGCGAAGCCGGCCGCGGCGACCCGGCCGTTGGTGGTGCCGGACAACGCGAGGATCGCCTCGCACATCCGGTCGGCGGTGGCCAACGACGGGCGCCCGGCGAAGGGGCCGTCCGCGACCACGCCGTTCTGGTGCCGCAGGTATTCGATCTCCGCGGTGACGTCGACCGTGATCGCCTTGGTGGTGGTGCCGAGGGTGTCCAGCAGCGGGCCCACGGCGCGCATCTTGGCGCCGATCAGCGGGTAGTCGCGTTCGATCTCGACCAGCTTCGGCATCGTGACACCGGGTACGGGCTCGCAGTCGCCCGCCTTCCAGTCGCGTACCCGGCCACCGGGCGTGGCCAGCTCGTCCGGGGTGTCGTGGAGCAACGGCACCGCGAGGACGTCCCGGCGCACACCCAGGTGAACGCTGGCGAGTTCGCTGAACCGGTCGGCGAGGGCGAGGAAGGTGTCGTAGTCGGTGTGCGCGTCCGCCGGCGGCTCGACGGCCGGGCTGAACGCGTGCACGAACGGGTGCATGTCGGTGGTCGAGATGTCGTGCTTCTCGTACCAGGTGGCGGCCGGTAGGACCACGTCGGCGTGCAGGCCGGTGTTGGTCATCCGGAAGTCGATCGCCGTGAGCAGGTCCAGCTTCCCGGCCGGCGCCTCGTCGCGCCAGACCACGTCGCGGGGCCGCTGGCCGGGGGCGCACTCCTCCGCGCTCGCGAGGGAGTCCACGCCGAGCAGGTGCCGCATGAAGTACTCGTTGCCCTTGCCCGAGGAGCCCAGCAGGTTGGCCCGCCACAGGGTCAGGCACCGGGGAAAGTTCATCGGGTCGTCGGGGTCCTCGGCCACCGCCCTGAGCCGGCCGGCCTTCAGTTCGTCCACCACGTACTGCTGGACGGTGCGGCCCGCCGCGGCCGCCTCGTCGGTGAGGTCCAGCGGGTTGCGGTTGAACGCCGGGTGGCCGGGGCTCCAGCCCATCCGCTGGGCGGCCGCGACCGTGTCCGCGAACGACATCCCGGCGAACCGGCCGGTACCCAGCGGTGACGACAGCTCGTCGGCGGGCACCCGCTCGTAGCGCCACTGGTCGGTGTGCAGGTACCAGAACGGGGTGGCGGCCTGGTGGCGCATCGGGCGCTGCCAGTCGAAGGCGAACGACATGTGCTGCTGGCCGGTCAGCGGCCTGGCCTTCTCCTGGCCGACGTAGTGCGCCCAGCCGCCCCCGTTGACGCCCTGGCAGCCGGTCAGCGTGACGAGCGCGATGAAGGCCCGGTACGTCATGTCGGAGTGGAACCACTGGTTCGCGCCGGCGCCGAGGACGATCATCGAACGGCCCCGGCTGCGCTCGGCGTTGCGCGCGAACTCGCGGCCGATCCGGGCGGCGAGCGCCGCCGGCACGCCGGTGATCTGCTCCTGCCAGGCCGGGGTGTTGGGGGAGTCCACGTCGTCGTACCCGGTCGGCCAGTCACCCGGCAGGTCTCCGCGGCGCACCCCGTACTCGGCCATCAGCAGGTCGAACACGGTGGTGACGAGGTGGTCGCCCACGCGGGTGACCGGCACGCCGCGGCGCATCGTGGTGCCGCCTTCGGTGTCGCCGATGTCGAAGCGGGCCAGGTCGACCTCCACGGCGTCGTCGGTACGGCCGAGCAGGCCGAGGGCGGGCACGACATCGCCGAGGTCCAGGTTCCACCGGCCGGCGTCGTGGGCGCCGTAGCGGAAGCCGAGCGAGCCGTTCGGCACCACCGGCTCGCCCGTACGCTCGTCGACCAGCACCGTCTTGTGCTCGCCGCCGTCGTCGCCGAGGTCGGCTGCGGTGAGGAACCGGTCGGGCGTCCACCCGCCGCCCGCGCGCTGCCGGAGCGTGACCAGGAACGGCAGGTCGGTGTACCTGCGTACGTAGTCGGTGAAGTACGGCACCTGCCGGTCGCGGAAGAACTCGGCGAGGATGACGTGGCCCATCGCCATGGCGAGGGCGCCGTCGGTACCGGGGTGCGGGGCGAGCCAGTCGTCGGCGAACTTGACGTTGTCGGCGTAGTCCGGGCTGACCGCGACCACCTTGGTCCCCTTGTAGCGGGCCTCGGCCAGGAAGTGCGCGTCCGGGGTGCGGGTCACCGGGATGTTGGAGCCCCACATCATCAGGTACGTGGCGTTCCACCAGTCGCCCGCCTCGGGCACGTCGGTCTGGTCACCCCAGATCTGCGGCGAGGCGACCGGCAGGTCGGCGTACCAGTCGTAGAAGCTGAGCAGCGTGCCGCCGAGCAGCGCGTGGTAGCGGGTGCCGGCGGCGAACGACGCCATCGACATCGCCGGGATCGGCGAGAAACCCACGACCCGGTCCGGCCCGTACGTCTTGGTGGTGTAGACGTGCGCGGCGGCCATCATGGTGATCGCCTCGTCCCAGGTGGCACGGACGAAGCCGCCGCGCCCGCGCTGGCTCTTGTAGGCCCGTGCCTTCAGCGGATTCTCCACGATCTCGGCCCAGGCTGACACGGGGTCGCCGAGGCGCTGGTACGCCTCGCGGAACATCTCGGCGAGGACCCCGCGCACGTACGGGTGGCGTACCCGCGACGGGGAGTACTCGTACCAGGAGAAGGAGGCGCCCCGGGGGCAGCCGCGCGGCTCGTAGTCCGGGGAGTCCGCACCCGTCGTCGGGTAGTCGGTGGCCTGGTGCTCCCAGGTGATCAGTCCGTCCTTGACGAAGACGTTCCAGGAGCACGAGCCGGTGCAGTTGACGCCGTGGGTGGAGCGGACGACGCGGTCGTAGCGCCAGCGGTCGCGGTAGAACGACTCCCAGCCGTTCTCCTCGACCTGGTGCAGGGTCCGACCATGGTCGCCGGTCGTCGTCCCGGTCAGGAAGCGGCGAGCGGCCAGCAGCGGCGCCATGCCGGGAACCTGGTCCGTCGCGGGAGGCTGGGCGGCGTCCGGCGAGCGGTGTGGTGACACGGCGGTCACTCCTTCGGCGTCGAGTGAGGCGACGGCCCGTGGCGCGTCGGTGCCGCGCT
The DNA here is from genome assembly GCF_040679695.1 of Micromonospora sp. NPDC052213. Taxonomy (NCBI): domain Bacteria; kingdom Bacillati; phylum Actinomycetota; class Actinomycetes; order Micromonosporales; family Micromonosporaceae; genus Micromonospora; species Micromonospora sp. NPDC052213. Next base: position 6,471 of record NZ_JBFAVI010000145.1, on the reverse strand, counting down.
GCCGCGCCGCACCAGCCCAGCCTCCCGTGCGAATACCTGCGGATCGGGAGGCTGCGGTCCCGGGCCGGAAGGACCAAAGTCCTGACGTCGCGGGATCGGCGGTGGCAGACGCCCGGTGGCCGCCCTCTGCGCGATCCCACGCCGTACCTCGTGGGAGCAGTCCGGGGATCGTCGGCCGGCGATCCGGTGCCGGACCGCGAACCCTGCCGAGCGGGGTCACGTCGGCACGCGGCCCGCAGGTCGTCCAGCACGTGTTCCTCCACGGGAACAGGCATGCGGTGGACGGGTGACGGCGGCCGAATCGCCGCGAGGCCATGGTCAAAACACGGGCTGGCGGTGAACCAGGAAGGGCCCGCTCACGAGCGGGCGAGCGTGGTGGCGCCGTCAGCGGCGGTGCCGCCTACCAGCCGGCCAGCAGGGCGCAGCCGCCGGCGGCGACGGTCGGGGTCCGCCAGCACGGCTGGGTGGAGCTCACGCTCGGCGGGACGCCGTCCGGGCTCCGGACCGGCGCCGGCCGGCGGTGTCGGCCGTGGGCACGACCAGGCGCACCACGCAGGCGTCCGGCGCGCCGAACGGCTCGAGGGCGGCGCTGGCGGACGGGGCCCCGGCCTGCTCCAGGGCACCCTGGACCACGCCGACGTGGAGGTTGCAGATCGCGTCCGGGTTGCGGTTGACCAGCTCCAGGAAGGGGCAGGTGTGCAGGTGGATCTCGGTCCGTCCGTCGCCGGTGTGGTGCAGGCGAGGGCTGAAGCCGAGGCCGTGCAGCACGGCGAGGAGAACGTCGGTCGGGTCATCACCGGGCGGGGTGGCGGCGGCCAGTTGCCGGCCCCAGTCCTGCCCGGCCCGGGCGGCTTCGGCCCGCACGTCGCCCCGGTTACGCCGAGACAGATGGTCGAGCAGGGCGACGGCCAGGGCCCGGTACGGCGCGGGCGCAGGAGCCTCGGCCGCGACGGTCCGGTAGCGCCAGGCCGGCCTGCCCGGCTGACCGCCGCTGGCCCGGGCCTTGACCAGCAGGCCCGCGTCGACCAGCCGGTCGAGGTGGGCGCGGGCGGTCGACGGGTGCAGCCCGGTCCGCTCTCCCACCTCCGCGATGGTCATGCCGCCCCCGGACGCCTTGATGATCTCCAGGATCGAGGCCCGGCTCTCGGTGCCGAGCGCCCGGTACCGGCCCGTGTCGATCACTTCCCCGATCGGCCCTGTCCTCGTGGTTTCCACGCTGAATAACGTTACAACGTCGCCCGCCGTGAAAACCCGGCAGTCACTCCTCCGCCGGCCAGGGGAACGAGCCGGGCCGGTAGCCGCAGGAGGGATCCTGTGCCCACAGGTCCCCGGTGACCGCGTACGCCCGGGCCCGGGATCCGCCGCACACCGCGCGGAACTCGCAGGCACCGCAGCGTCCCCGCAGCCGACCCGGATCCCGCAGGCCGGTGAACAGCTCGGAGTCGCGGTAGATGTCGACCAGCGACAGCCGCCGGACGTTGCCCGCGGGCAACGGCAGGAACCCGCTCGGGTGGACGTCGCCGCGGTGCGAGACGAAGACGAAGCCATTGCCCGCGCTGACCCGCAGTGGCGCCCGTCGCACCCGATCGGCCCGACCGGTCAGGCCGTGCTCGTCCAGGCGCGCGCGCAGTTCCCGGTACAGCAGCCCCAACCCGAACGCCGTCACCGGGTCCTCCCCGCGGCGCGCCAGCGCGTCGCGTTGCAGGCAGACCCGGCGGAAGTGGTGCGCCTCGGTGGTCTTCACCGGCACGGTTTCCCCGAGGTCGTAGAGCACGTGCAGCACGTCCTCGGTCTCCGCCGCGTCCAGGCTCGCCAACGCCCGTCCACGACCGGTCGGCACGAGGAAGAAGACGCTCCACAGCGAGACGCCCCGATCGTGCACCTGGGCCGCGATCGCCGGCAGGTCGCGCACCGTGTCCCGGGTGACCGTCGTGTTGATCTGGACCTTGAGTCCCAGGTCCCGCGCGTCCTGCCAGGCCCGGCCGGTGAGCTCCCAGACTCCCGGCACGCCCCGGAAACCGTCGTGTCCGGCGGCGGTGGCCGCGTCCAGGCTCAGCGAGATGGCCCGGGCGCCGGCGTTCCGGATGGCGGCCAGGGCGTCCCGGGTGAGCGTCGGGGTGCCCGACGGCGACACCGACACCGGCAGGCCCAGTTCGTCCCCCCGGCGGACCAGCGTCTCCAGGTCCGGCCGCTGGAACGGGTCCCCACCGGTGATCACGAACAGCGGCGCGGGACGGCCGAAGTCCGCGACCTGGGCCATGAGCGTCGTCGCCTCGTCGGTGTCGAGCTCGGCCGGGTCGCGCAGCGGCCGGGCCGACGCGCGGCAGTGCCGGCAGGCCAGCGGGCAGGCCCGGGTGGCCTCCCAGATGACGATGAACGGGCGCTCCCGTACGTCATGTCGTGGTGTCCGCACCGATGCTCCCGCCCGGTGCGGCCCGCCGCCTGATGCCGATGTGGTAACCCGTGTCACGGCGTGGACGGTGCCCGGCGGAAACGACGCGCACCAGGGACCGGAGACCCTCGTCGGTGGGCCGCCCGACCCGGGAATGCCACGGTCGCCTCGGCCGTGCCGGCACGGCCGACGGCGCTCGTCCCCAGCCGCCGAACCGCCCCGTTCCCACCTGCGGCCGCCGCGAACCCGGGCGTCCCGACCACGGGCGCAACTGCCCGGTGATCTCGGGACCTTCGGCCCGGTCCGGCGAGTTATCGGGTCGGCAGGATTTCCGGGACGTCCCTCCGGTCGGCGTCGCCGCGACCGGTCCAACCGTGGACGCCACAGCGACCGATCGGAGGCATGAGGCGTATGTCGCGAGCGACCGAGGAGGCGCAGCGGGCACTGCTGGCCGTGGGTGGCCGCGCGCCCACCCGGACCGGCGGGGACGGACCACCTCGGCCACGGCGCCGGGGCCGGACCCGGACGGGCCGATGACCACCGTGCGGGTCCGGTACTTCGGCGGCACCCGGGCCGCCGCCGGAGTGCCGGAGGAGGACCAGCGGGCCGGCACGCTGACCGAACTGCTCGACCGGATCGGCGACCGACACGGACCGGAACTGCGGACCGCCCTGCGGGCGTGCAGCTTCCTGGTCGACGGCACCCAGTGGCGCGACGAACACCAGCCCCTACCTCCGGCCGCCACGGTCGACGTGCTACCGCCGTTCGCCGGCGGCTGAGCCGCGAAGGAGACATCATGGCCGACCCACGGCTGGACGACTGGCTTCCCGGCGCCGCGGCGGCGCTCGACCTGCCGACGCCGTCGAGCGACGACACCCGCGCACTGCTCGACCTGGTGCGGACGGTGGCGCACGGTGTCTGCCGTCCGGCAGGCCCGCTCGCGGCGTATCTCGTCGGGGTGGCCGTCGGGCGGCGTGCCGACCTCGACGCGGCACGTGTCGCCCTGACCGCCCTCGTACCTGAGGAGGCCCCGTGACCATCGGTGCGGGGCATCCGCACACCTCCCGGCCGACCGACTGCGACGGGCGGGGTGACGGCCCGGCCGGGCCGCGGCGCCCGCGGCGGTGGCGGACCCGGAAGTCCCTCGGATACGGGGACTTCCGGCCCTGACCCGTCCCGTTCCGCTGCAACAGGCTCAAGACCAGGAAGCGGATCATGCCGATCCTTCTGGCCTGGGCACCCCTCGACAACCTCGACGGAGAAAGCGATGACCATGACCGGAGAAAGACACCCGGCGACGGGCAACCGGACGCAGCCGGCCAACACCAGCGGCGCGCCCCTTCAACTCGCCGTCGTCACCCTCGGATTTCTGGTCAACTTCTGGGCGTGGGCGCTGCTCGGACCGCTGGGCCCGGGCATCAAGGAGCGGCTCGGCCTGAGCTTCGCCGCCCAGTCGCTGCTCGTCGCCGTACCGGTGGTCGTCGGTTCGCTCGGCCGCATCCCGGTCGGGGCACTCACCGACCGGTACGGCGCGCGCCTGGTGTTTCCCCTGGTCACCGTGGCGACGATCGTCCCGGTGCTGACGCTCACCGTGGTCGACTCCTACGCAGCGCTGATCCTGACCGGCTTCTTCCTCGGCATCGGCGGCACCGCGTTCGCCGTCGGCGTCCCGCACGTCTCCGGCTGGTACCCGCCGGCGCGGCGGGGCTTCGCCATCGGGGTGTTCGGCGTGGGCATGGGTGGCACGGCGATCGCGAACTTCAGCACCGTCCGGCTGGCCGACGCCTACGGCGAACGGGCTCCGTTCCTGCTCGTCGCCGCGATCCTCGCCGGGTACGCGGTGCTGGCGTTCCTGCTGCTGCGGGACGCCCCCGGCCGTACCCGGCCCACCGGCTCCCCCTGGCGGCGACTGGCCGACGTCGGGCGGCTCACCGTGACCTGGCAGCTGTGCTTCCTGTACGCGGTCGGCTTCGGCGGCTTCGTCGCCTTCAGCGTCTACCTACCCGCCTACCTGGGCACCACGTACGAACTGAGCGCCGTCGACGGGGCGCTGCGCACCGCCGGCTTCGTGGTGCTGGCCGTGGCCGCCCGCCCCCTCGGTGGCTGGCTGTCCGACCGTCTGCACCCCGTGCCGGTGCTGGTGTGGTGCTTCGCCCTGGTGGCCGCTCTGGCCGTCGTCCAGGCCTTCGAACCGCCGCTGATGCCGGTTGCCACGGTGGCCCTCCTCGGCATGGCGGGCCTGCTCGGTGCCGCCAGCGGAGCCGTCTTCGCGCTGGTCGGCAAGGTCGCCCCGCCCGAGCAGGTCGGCGCGGTCACCGGGTTGGTCGGCGCGGCGGGCGGCCTCGGTGGATTCGTGCCGCCGCTCGTCATGGGCTGGGTGTACGGCACACAGGGCTCGTACTCGATCGGGCTGATGCTGCTGTCGGACGTGGCACTGGCCGCCGCGGTGTTCACCGCGGTGCGGATGAGCGGCTTCGCCCGCCGGTCCGGTCGGCGTCCGGTGGCGGCGTGAGACCTCGCGGTCGAGCGGGGACGTGCTGGAGTGCGCGGGCATTCACGACGTGCTCCTGACCGTGTCGCGCAACGTCAGGGTCGCCGGGCCGCCGTCGGTGGTGCAGGGGCGAGGGTGACCGCGCCGCTGAGGCGACCCTGACGTTGAAGTCAGCGACGAGGTCGCCGGTGAACAGCGGGAAAACCCGACTGCCAGGGCACGTTCGCGGAATCGCCGTGCAGCGAATCGGTCCAGGGTGAACCGCCGACCATCACCGGCTCCGGTTCGTCGGCCTTACCCGGCTTCGTCGGATCCTCAGCCTGCTTCGTCGACCCGAGCCCGTCGGCGCCGAGCGGGCGGAGTCCATCCGCGCCGAGCGGGCGGTCCCGTTCCGATGCCGGCGGAATGAGCGTGTCGGGGACAACGGCCGCCGGCTCATCGGCGTCCGGCTGCGGCCAGCGCCGCCACCGCTGGACACTGGCGACCCCGACCAGGAGCAGCGAGCCCACCAGCAGCGTCGTCCCGGTCCGTACGGGGGTGAGCAGGTCGATCTGGTAACCCGCCACGCTCAGCTTGTGACCGAGTAGATCCAGCAGCCGTGTCGGGCTGAACAACAGGCCCACGTAGCTGACCGTGTACGCCAGTCCGGTCAGCACCGAGCCGAGCGGGGAGATCCGTACGGTGGCGGTGAGTCCGAGCAGAAGGCCAGCAGCCGCAAGCACCAGCAACGGCTTCAGCAGAGCGTCAGGGGCCAGGGCATCACCACTTTCCTGCGCATCCCCGAACACCCGCAGGGACCGGCCTTGTCCAGCGGCGAGCAGGACCCACGCCAGCGGACCCACGACGAGCGCGGCGATTACGGTCTTGATGTGTCGCATTCGGGCAAGGTACCGAGCTTCCGTCGTTGACCGGCAACGCGATAAGCAAAACTTAACCTGCCACCACGCTGCGTCGTACGGCGTAGCTGACGGTGTCGAAGGTGGGCGGTCAGCATGCGCGGCAGTCGATGAATTCCGCGCCGAAGATCGCGCCGACCCACCCCTATGACGTGGCCGGATCGGCCTCCGCCATGGCGGTGATCCGGTCCCACGCCGGGATGGGCAGGGCGATCACGGCGGCCGGGAAGAGCCCGTGCTCCTCGTTGTCGATGTGCCGGTGCAGCCGGTCCAGGGCGGCGAGCACGGCGGGCCAGTCCGGGGCCGTCCGATCCACCGCACCGAGCACGCCGTGGATGTCGTCGTGTTCGGCGCAGAGCTTGTCGACGGCCTCGGCCAGGCTGCCCTCTTCGCGCAGTTCGACGAAGAGGCCGGTCTCCTCGGTCGCGGTGTGCGGGAGCAGCAGGGAGAGCAGGGCGTCCAGGGCGGCCAGCCGGTCGTCGGTCCCGGCGAGGACGGCCCGGCGGAGCTCGCCGGCCGCGTTGGCGATCTCGTCGTGCTCGGCCGACAGCCGGCCGATCAGCGGAAAGTCGCGGCAGCCGCAGTAGTTGCACATGTCCTTCTCCCTGTCTCCTCCGGGCGCGGTTCGATCGTCCACCCGGTGCGGCACGGCCAGCCAGGCCGAAAGACCCGCCGGCGCCGGGGCGGTGGTC